>NZ_JAPWAL010000004.1:0-171868 GCF_041432905.1 Rothia sp. 27098_8_161
GGGGGTTTAGGTCCATCCTGACCCAAACATGACACTAGAACCCCTAGTCAGGAAAGGATAAGCTCCTCAAAAGTTCTTCGAAAAAAGTTTAAAAACCTTCAAAAGAACCCAAAAAACCTGCAGAATGCCCTCTCGGAGCATCCAAACAGAACAGACAGCGCCCATCAAACAACCAGGCAGCGCCGACCAACTCGAGAAGCGTACAACGGAGGAACACCTGGACAGCAAAGATACAGAACGACATATATGTAGAGCCTCTCCTGACGAAGGGGCTCTACATATATAGGGGACAGAAAAGGAGGAGCACTCCCCCACCGAACTGTCAGTACCAAACACTCAGTACTAAACACTCAGCAGAGAAGACTCCTCCCCTTCTATATATCGAGAAGACTAAATCAACTCTGTATTAGATAAGCTCTACAGCCCCCTGGTTCTTCTTGCCACGGCGAACCATCGCAAAACGACCGTGCAGCAGATCATCCTTAGAAATAGCTGCGTCCTCGCCCTGAACCTTCACACCGTTCACCGAAGCACCGCCTTCCTTCAGAATGCGACGAGCCTCAGAGTTAGACTTCGCAAAGCCCAGCTCAGTCAGAACAGAAATCATGTCCAGACGATCCTCGGACAGCTTAGCTGAAGGAAGCTCAGCAACCACAGACTCCAAGGTAGCCTCATCCAGAGCAGCGAAATCGCCCTTACCGAACAAAGCCTCCGAAGCAGCCACAGCCTGATCAGTAGCCTCAGTACCGTGAACCAGTGAAGTCACCAGGTATGCCAGAGTCTTCTGCGCCTCGCGCTTAAACGGCTCCTTCTCAACCTTCTCCGCAAACTCAGCAATCTCAGCACGAGTCAAGAAAGTAAAGACCTTCAAACGATCCACTACATCCGCATCCGCAGTGTTCAGCCAGAACTGGTAGAAAGCGTACGGCGAGCACATCTGCGGGTTTAGCCAAATAGCGTTACCCTCGCTCTTACCGAACTTAGTACCATCAGAGTTAGTAATCAGCGGAGTACCAATAGCGTGAACGCTCTTACCCTCCACCTTACGAATCAGCTCAGTACCGCTCGTCAGGTTACCCCACTGATCAGAACCACCGGTCTGCAGAGTACAACCGAAACGACGGTTCAGCTCCAAGAAGTCCAAGCCCTGCAGAATCTGGTACGAGAACTCAGTGTACGAAATGCCCTCATCAGAGTTCAGACGCTTCGCAACAATCTCCTTCTTCACCATGGTGCCCACGCGGAAATGCTTACCAACATCGCGCAGCAGCTGCAGAGCAGACATCTGACCGCTCCAATCCAGGTTATTCACCATACGAGCAGCGTTCTCACCCTCGAAAGATAGGAAACGCTCAATCTGAGCGCGCAGAGACTTAACCCACTCAGCAACAACCTCAGGAGAGTTCAGCACACGCTCAGAAGTCTGACGCGGATCACCAATCAAACCGGTGAAACCACCTACCAGACCCAGCGGCTTGTGACCAGCAAGCTGCAGACGACGCATCACCAGCAGCTGCACCAGGTGGCCCAGATGCAAAGAAGCCGCAGTCGGATCATAACCCGTATAGAAAGTCAGGCTCTCCTCGCTCAGCGCCTTCTCCAGAGCAGCCTCATCAGTGCTCACGTGCACCAGGCCGCGCCACTTCAGCTCCTGCCAAATATTCTCGAAGGTATCGTCATTATGCTGCGCGTTGAGGATCTCGGCAGACATGCTTCTCCCATTCACAAGGTAACAACGCCCGAAGGCGCTCGAACAAAATATGTAACAAGCCTAGCACCGCACCAGCCCAATCGCTCAGAAAAAACCAAGCGAGCGCCCAAACCGGTGCGGAACCGGCTCAAAGAAATAGAAATAACCGATAGAGGCTACACGAGCCACAAAGCTACAGACCCGCAGGCATCCGCGAACCCACCATGTGCAGGCGCTGAGTCGGACGAGTCATCGACACGTACAAATCACCCACAGCACCATCAGCATCATCAATCAGCTTCTGCGGCTCAACAATCACCACAACATCAAACTCCAGCCCCTTCGCCTCCCACGGAGTCAAAACCAGCACCTGATTCTCCAGCGCTGTCTGCGCAGTACCCGTACGATCAGAATGAGCACGAGCCACAGCCTGAACCGTCTGAACATACAGGCTCGGCGGGCACACCACACCAATCAGAGCACCACCCGAATGAGCGACCTCCTCACTGACCACAGACACGGTCTGCTCCACAACAGACTCGGAAGCAACCTCATGAACCAGCGGAGCCCAACGGCCCTCACGCACCGCACGAGGCGCAGACACCTCATAGCCAGCAGCCTGAGCAACCGACACCGCCGCCTCAGCAATCTGAGCCGGGGTACGGTAATTAATCGTCAGCTCCTCCAGAGTGAAACGCTCACCCACAAACGGCTCCAACGCCTGCGACCACGACGAAGCAGCCGCAGCAGAAGAAGCCTGAGCAATATCGCCCACAATCGTGAACGACTTCATCGGACAACGACGCATCAACAGACGCCACTGCATAGGTGAGAGCTCCTGAGCCTCATCCACCACAATATGGCCATACGCCCACGTACGATCAGCCGACGCCGCAGTCGCAGCAGTCATACGCTCGCCACGAACCTCATTCATCATCGCAATCTGCTCTGGAGTAATTACGCCATCGGCGCCAATATCCTCCAGCGACTGGTGAACATTCTCCAGAGCCTTCGCCGCATTCTCAAGGTTCGCACGATGCTCCGCCGCAGCACGAGCCGCAGCAGCCGCACCGGTCACCTTCGAAAAATCACCCAAAAGTTCAGCAGCCTCATCCAACAGAGGAACATCAGCCTCCGTGAAAGGGGCATCCGCCGGGCGAACCAGCAGCTCACGCTCAGGCTTCGACAACTCACGAGTCGCAGACTCCAGATAGTGCGGCTTCGAGAACAGCGAACGCAACAGAGTCTCCGGCGACAGCGGCATCCACGCCAAGTTCAAGGCACGGCGCACATCCATCGAGGCACGCACATCATCCTGCAGATACGGACGCTCCACCACACGACCCGCCGCACGGTTCAGCTGATCATCCAGCTTCGCGGTCAGTTCCTTCAACAGAATCTTCACGAACGTCTCACGAGCCTCATTATGCGGCTTGCCAGTCGAACGAGCGCGAGAACGAGCCGAACGAACCATCTCCGGAGTCAGCTCAACATCAGTACCCTCAACATTCAGACGCTGAACCTGAGCCAGCACCTTCTGACGATCCGCCACCGCACGCTTAATAACCTTCACCATGCGCAAATCGCCCTTCAACGCAGCAACCGCGCGATCCTTCTCAGGCACAGCACGCAAACCCGGGTACAGGGTCGCCAACGAAGACATCACCACGCCGGTCTCACCCAGCGAAGGAAGCACACGTTCGATATACCACATGAACGAATTCGACGGACCAACCACCAGCACGCCAGCCTTCGACAGGCGCTCACGGTTCGTGTACAGCAGGTACGCCGCACGATGTAGCGCCACAGCAGTCTTACCGGTACCCGGACCGCCCTGCACAACACGCACACCCGGTAGCTCCGAGCGGATAATAGCATCCTGCTCAGCCTGAATCGTCGCCACAATATCGCCCATGCGGCCCGTACGCTTCTTATTCAACGCCGCCAACAGAGCACCCTCACCGTGGAGAGTGTCCTCATCCTGCAGCATCTCCGAATCGAAGACCTCATCCTCAATATTTACGACAGTGCGGCCCTCAAGCATCAGGTGACGGCGGCGGCGCACGCCCATCGGCTGAAAGGCAGTCGCCTGATAGAACGTACCCGCCTCCGGGGCACGCCAGTCCATCAGCAGACGCTGCTGATTGCTATCCGTAATACCAATACGACCGATATATCGCACCGCATCAGCGCCCTCACGGTCCATATCCAAACGACCAAACGTCAGACGAGAATCCACAGCATTCAGCTGCGCCAAACGATCCTCATAGTGAGTAGCAAAAGAGTCACGCTCCGAACGGTTCTGATGACCGCCCACCGCCTGATTCTTACGAACAGCAGCCAGCATCTCAGCCGTCTCCTCACGGAGCTTATCCAGACGAGCATACACGCGAGCAACATACTCACGCTCCGCAGCCATCTGCTCGGCAAACAGCTTCTCAGCCGCCGAAGAATCAGCAGACTTCTGGGGTAGAGATTCAGATGACACGTAAGCTCCTTAAACCTATAGTGTCTCAAAGACAGGGTGCGACAGACACCCAAAAATACGGGTCACTATTTTACAGGACAGGCTCCGAAGGGCAGAAATATTGCCCCCACAGAAAAGTACCCCACCGGTTCAACCGGCGGGGCACCCCTCATCAATATCAGCTACACACACCCAAACGGCGGTAGCCTCAAACTCTATAAAACTACTTCGACGGCAGCGGGTACTCAGACACCAAGCTCAGCGTCTCAAGACGGTAACCGTCCAACGCCTCACGACCGCCCAGGCCCTCCAGCTCCAGAAGAGCGCCAACGCCGGCAACCTTCAGGTTCGCGCGCTCCACCAGCTTCGCGGCAGCCACCAGGGTACCGCCAGTCGCCAGCAGATCATCCAGCAAAAGAACACGGGTGCCCGGCGCGAAATCATTACAGTGAATCTCAATCGCAGCACTACCGTACTCCAGTGCATACTCCTCACGGTACGTCTCACGCGGAAGCTTACCCGCCTTACGAACCGTCATAATGCCAGTGCCCGTAGCGTATGCGAGTGCAGAAGCCAGCAAGAAACCGCGAGCCTCAACACCAGCCACCACATCAAACTGACCCTCAAAACGAGCAGCCAGCTCATCAATGCACGCCTTGAACACCTCAGCATTAGCGAAGAGAGTGGTCACATCGTAAAAGAGGATACCCTCGTGCGGGTAATTCGGAATTGTAGCGCAAGCAGCCGGAATCAACTGCTCAATAGGGGTTCGCGAAGCCTCAGAAGCGGGAACGCTCATGCTCTCTCTTTCGTGAAGGGGATAGCCCCGGAAAAACCGTCCGGGAACAATAGCGCGGTAGAAGCCGCCTACAAGATTCTACCCTCTTCATCTACAGTTGTCCTCAGATGAGCACCAAGAACTCCCTATCGGAATTAGCCCCGCTGAATCAAAACCCGCAAGTCACGCTTAAGAATCTTACCGGTCGGGCCCAAAGGCATACTCTCCACCATCACGTAGCGGCGAGGGTACTTATACGCCGCCAAACGAGTACGAGCCAACGCATTCAACTCCGCCTGCAGCACACCCTCATCAGCACCCGGACGCGGCATCACCACGGCGACAACCTCCTCGCCCACTCGCTCATCCGGCACGCCCAACACCGCTGCAGACTGCACCTGCTCATGGGTATAGAGAACATCCTCAATCTCACGCGGATACACCGAATAGCCGTTACGCAGAACCATGTCTTTAATACGATCCACAATAAAAATATTGCCCTGCTCATCGACACGAGCAACATCGCCGGTCGCAAACCACTCGCCGTCAAAAACCTCAGCAGTAGCCGCCGGGTTATTCCAGTAGCCAGCCATCACGTTCTCACCGCGCACCCACAGCTGACCGCTCACACCCGGAGCGCACTCGGAGCCTTGCGGGCAACGGACCTGCACCTGCACACCCGGCAGCACACGACCCACCGAACCGAGCACCATGCCAAACTCCGCCTGATTAAACGAAACCACCGGCGACGTCTCACTCAAACCGTAGCCCTCATATACCGGGCACTCAATCAGCATTTTCAACGCAGAATGCACCGGCGCAGGCAACGGCGAACCGCCCGAAATACCGAAACGGATGCAACCACGCAGCGAGCGTGCACGCTCAGGCTCAGCCTCCAGCGCCGCCGCTAACGACACATACATGCTTGGGACCGCAGCCAACACCGACACCCCTGCACCCTCAATCAGATTCAGCGCACCATCAGGGGTAAAACGTGGCAGCAAAGCCACAGTAGCCGACGCCGCAAACGCCGCGTTCATCGACACCGTCTGCCCAAACGCGTGGAATAGCGGAAGTCCACCAAAAATGACATCCTCAGCGGTAAAACCAAAAACGCTGACACAGCTACGAGCATTCGAGAGGATATTCGCGTGGGTCAGCGTCGCACCCTTCGGTTTGCCCGTCGTACCCGAAGTGTACAGAATAATCGCCGGCTCGCTCACCGCCACCGGGACAGGCTCCAGAACAGTAGCCAACAGCGCACTATCGGCAGGCGTATCAAAAGGAGCCACCGGCGAGCCCTCTCCCCCGGTGAAAATCTCGCAATGAACCGAACCGTTCTTCACCGGAACCGTCGAGGATGCCACCGACGCCAGACGAGTACCCGCAAAAGCAAAAAGTACCTTCGCCCCGCTATCGCGCAGATGATACTCCAACTCAGCACCCGACAACAGCGGATTCAACGGAACACAAATCGCACCCGCAGCCACAATGCCGTAATACAGCGCCGGCATCAACGTCACATTCGGCATAGACAACGCCACGCGGTCACCACGCCCAACACCGAGCGCCGCCAAATGACGCTGAACCTGCGCGGCCGCAGACGCCAACTGCGCGTAGCTCACTACCCGCACATCAGCAGAGTCAGAAGCCGGAATCGCCAAAGCTGTCTTAGCTCCCGAACCAGAAGCAGCCTCCGCCAAAAGGTAGGCAATATTGTTCGCTGAATCGTGCATTTCAGACATAATAGAAAACTCTCACCACAGAAAAATCGGTATATCTAGAAAAGAAGTCGAGCTAGAAGCCCGGCAAAAAGCCCGAAGACAGCAGAAGGGCGTACCTTCAACCGCTCTCCCGAAACATCAGAAGAACAGGCAAGATACGCCCCAGCTACTACTGAGCAGCAGACCAATCCAAGAAGCTCTCGGCAAGCGCAGCCCCACCATTGGGGTCACGAGTAACCACTATTACCGTATCGTCACCGGCAATAGTACCCATAATCGCTTCGAGACCGCCCTGATCAATAGACGACGCCAAGAACTGCGCAGCACCCGGAGGAGTACGCAGAACCGTAATATTTGCCGAACCCTCAGCGGTAATCAGCAGTTCCTTAAACAGGGAAATCATACGGGCGTCAGGTGCAGTACCGCTGCCACGACGAGCAGGGTAATTCGGCACAGCATAAATCAGGCCAGCGCCTTCATCACGGATGCGCTCAGCGCCAATTTCAACAAGATCACGGGAAAGGGTGGCCTGAGTAACCTTCATACCATCATCGGTCAGGTACTGCGCCAGTTCAGCCTGGGAGCGGACACGTCGGGTCTGCAGCAATTCAACGATGCGTGCCTGACGCGCGATCTTGGTCGAGGGGAAAGGCATAATATCTCTTCTTCCTACGGTGCCAATCACGAATTCAGAACGGAGCTGCCCAACGGTGGCGCAGCGCAACATTCTTTACTACCCAAGATAATACATATGCACATAAATATGCGCACCAAATATGGATTATTCCAAGATATGGGGGAAATTTCAGGGTTTATCTCACCAACTGTCACGCAAAATGCCGTGAATGTAGCGTGTATCTACACATTCAGGCGCATAACCTCGCAATGAATGCATAGCATGCAAGAACATTGTGGACTGGTCCGCTGCGCCCATCAAGAGGCCTCCGGCAGGTGAGCACAAAAAAGGAGCCCGCCTCCAGCACACCACGTGCACCAGAAACAGGCTCCCTCAACAAAACATCAACCGGTCAATCCTCAAGATTCAGAACGCCTAGCGCTCATCCTCCACCAGACCATCCAGGTCCTCATACTCGACATCGCGCGAACGGCGGTTCAGCCACACAGCAAAACCCATACCCAGCAGAAGCACCAGCACCGAACCAACAATACTTGCGATACCGGCAAAGCGCTCAGCATTCACGCTGTCCTCAGTCACAGGCTTCAACGTGCCCTTCTCAGCGGTATACACAACTTCAAGGCTACCGTTCTTCTCCACCAGCAGGCCGTCCACCTCACGCGGGAACTCGGAGGGAACATCTCCAGTCTGCGAACCTCGGAACTCAATCGGAGCCCCCGAAGTCACCTGATACTTATCCTTCAGGTTCGACACATACGTCTTACCATTCAGCGCATCATCAGCCGGCAGGTTGCCCTTATAGCGAGCCACATTACCCTTCGTAATCAGGTCAGGAGTCAAATCCTGATAAGTGCCCTGAATAACCCAGCTCTTGCCAGCATACTCGGCGTTATTATTCACCGACGCAAAAGCACGAACACCCACAACAGCCAAAACAATGGAAAGAATAACTGCAACAACAGCAGAAAGAACCGACAGCCAATTCACGCCCGGACGGTGATCCAGCTCTTCCTCACTCATCGCGAAAAGAGAGGAGTTCTCTTCCTCATCGTCGTCGTAATCCTCGGGCTCGTCGTACTCCTCATACTCAGAATCTTCAAAGTAGGTTTCTTCGACCTCAGGCTGCGACAGCTCATCCTGTTCGCGCGAGTTCTCTAGATTAGCCATTACTCTCTCCCTCACTTCATCTATCCTCTAGGGTACCCATAACCACATGAGTTCATCAATGAAAGCGCTTATCAACGCTTCATAAACCAACCCAACAGATAAACCCACCACGCAACGCCAAAAGCTACGGGGCGGGAGCCAACAACTCCCACCCCGTCAGCACTAAGCGTTACGTCATAGGGTCAGCCCCGGTTAGACACGCGGTTCTGCACCCAGCTGCTCAACAGTCGCAGCCACAGCAGCCTCACGAGCAGCCGACGCCTCATCAGCAGTTAGCGTACGATCCGGCGCACGGAAACGCAGAGCAAACGCCAAAGACTTCTTTGACTCATCAATACCGACACCTCGGTAATCATCAAAGACGCGGATATCCTCCAGCAGCTCACCAGCGCCCTCACGCAGAACACGCTCCACTTCAGAAGCAGGCAGATCGCGGCCCACCAGAAGCGCCACATCCTGAGTAGCAGCCGGGAACGTCAGCACCGGAGTAGCCTGACGCGCCTCAACACGATCAGCAAACAGCGCCGAGAAATCCAGCTCAAACGCGCAGGTACGCTCCGGCAGGTTCAGCTCCTGCAGTAGCTTCGGATGCAGCTCACCAGCGAAACCAACACGCTCACCAGCAGCACTCAGAACCTCAGCCACACGGCCCGGGTGGAACGCGGTATGCACACCGTTACGCACCTGAATCTCAGCCGAAACAGCGGCAGCAACCAGACGCACAGCGTCCAGAGCGTCACGCCAATCGTAAGCGCGCGGAGCAATGCCGGGCATTACCTCATGTTCAGTACCAGCAAACAGGCCACCAATGAACGTGGGCTGCTGCGGAATACCGGCATTCAAATCAACCAGAACCTCATCCGAAGGACGAGCACCCAGCGGCGGAATAGACTCCGAACCCAGCTGCTCACCCGGAATGAACACGTGACCCGTCTCAAAAATAGCCAGGTTCTTGAAACCGCGAGACAGGTTACGCTTCAAAACCTCAACCAGGCCAGGCAGCAGCGAGCGGCGCATCCAGCCCTCAGCCGAAGAAATCGGGTTCTCCAGGCGAACCGAAGGAACCTCAGTTACCGGATTCTCAGGGGTGCTCACCCACGGAGCCGACCATAGGTTATTCGCATCAGCCGACACGAAGGGGTACGCGAAAACCTCAGTCAGGCCCGAAGCTGCCAGCGCATTCAGCGCACGACGCTTACCCGCCTGCTCCGGAGTGTAACCGCGACCCGCAGGAGCCACCGGCAGAGTCGAGGGGATGTTCTCGTAACCGTCAATACGTGCGATTTCCTCAGTCAGGTCCTCCTTCGCACGCAGGTCAGTACGCCATGACGGGACAGTCACCGCGTAACCAGACTCGGTACGCTCCACCGAGCAACCAATCTCACGTAGGCAAGACTCAATCTGCTCCGGCGAGTAATCCACGCCAATACGACCGGCAGTGTAATCAGCAGGCAGGTCAATCACGACCGGCTCATAGCCAAGTGACACATCAGTAACGCCCGGCTCAGCCTGGGCGTCAGCCAGCTTAACCAGCAGCTCAACCGCACGCTGAGCAGCCGCAGTCTGAATCTGCGGATCCACGCCACGCTCAAAACGCTTCGAGGACTCAGAAATCAGCTTGTGACGGCGAGCAGTACGAGCAACCGACACCTCATCAAAACGAGCAGACTCCACCAGAATGCGGGCGGTCGAATCGGTCACCTCAGTCGAGGCGCCACCCATCACACCGGCAAGACCAATCACCCCGGAACCATCAGCAATGACAATATCCTCGGGATGCAGAATACGCTCGACACCGTCCAGGGTCACCAGCTTCTCACCAGCAGCGGCGCGGCGCACCACAATCTCACCCTGGACCTTGTCAGCATCGTAGAAGTGCAGAGGCTGACCGGTCTCCAGCATCACGTAGTTCGAAATATCTACCGGCAGCGACAGTGAACGCACACCCGCCAGACGCAGACGCGAAGACATCCAAGTCGGAACTGGCGCATCCGCCTTCACGCCCGACACCTCACGCATCACAAAACGAGTGCATGCGGGGTTACCGTGAATCGGGGCCTCATCACGCAGAGAAACCGCGTGACCGGACTTGTTCGCCTCCGGGGCACGCTCGCCGTACGCCAGCACAAAATCCTCAAAAGAAGAACCGGTAGCGTGGCACCACTCGCGAGCGATACCGCGCAGAGAGAACGCGTAACCGCGGTCCGGAGTCACGTTCACCTCAGCAGCCTGATCGTACAAGCCCAGCAGCTCCATCGCATCGGTGCCGACCTCCGGGTCCAAGCCCAGGGTCGAAAGCACCAGAATGCCACCGTGATCATCGCCAATACCCAGCTCACGGGTAGAGGCAATCATGCCAGCCGACTTATGACCATAGGTCTTACGGGCGGTAATCGCGAAACCGCCGGGCAGAACAGCACCGGGCAGGGTCACAACAACCTTGTCACCGGGCTTGAAATTGTGGGCACCACAAATAATGCCCTGCACTCCGGAAGGCTCAATGCCCTTACCGGTCAGAGTCTGCTCCTGGCCCTCCGGAACAACACGCACCTGGCACCAATTCACGGTCTTGCCATTAGAGTGGGTCTCCGGCTCCATAGAGAGCACCTGACCAACCACAATCGGGCCGGACAGCTCATCAGAGGGGCGGTGAACGTCTTCTTCTTCCAGGCCAACCTTCACCAGGGTTGCCATCAAATCTTCAGCGGAAGCATCCTCAGCTACAGGCACGAACTCGCGCAGCCATGACAGGGGTACACGCATAATTTAGATCTCCATCCCGAACTGTTCAGAGAAACGGATGTCGCCTTCAACCATGTCATGCATGTCAGCGACGTTGTTACGGAACATGAGGGTACGTTCAATACCCATACCGAAAGCGAAGCCCGAGTACTCCTCAGGATCAATACCCGCAGCACGCAGAACATTCGGGTTCACCATGCCGCAGCCACCCCACTCAATCCACTGCGGGCCGCCCTTAGCGTTCGGGTGCCACAAATCCAGCTCCGCGGAAGGCTCAGTGAACGGGAAGAAGTTCGGGCGCAGGCGAATCTTAGCGTTCTCACCGAACATGGCGCGTGCCATATACTCCAGGGTGCCCTTCAGATCAGCCATGGTCAGGCCCTTATCCACGGCAAGACCCTCAATCTGGTGAAAGACCGGGGTGTGGGTCGCGTCCAGCTCATCGGTGCGGTACACCTGACCCGGGCACACAATGTACAGCGGCAGATCACGCGAAAGCAGCGAGCGCATCTGCACCGGCGAAGTGTGAGTGCGCAACAGCAGGTGAGCGTTCTTCGGCTCAACGTAGAAAGTGTCCTGCATTTCGCGTGCCGGGTGGTCCGGCTTAATGTTCAAAGCGTCAAAGTTGTACCACTCAGACTCAAGCTCCGGGCCGTCAGCAACTTCCCAGCCCATACCGACGAAAATGTCGGTCAGGCGCTCCTGCATCAGAGCAATCGGGTGGCGACCGCCCAGGGAACGGCGAGCCGAAGCAGCAGAAACGTCCACAGCTTCCTCAGCCAGGATGCGAGCCTCACGCTCAGCCTCCAGCTCAGCGGTGCGAGCCTCAATAGCCTCAGTCAGGGCGGCACGAGCCTGACCCATCAGCTTACCCACCGGGCCCTTGTGCTGGTTCTGAAGATCACGCATCTGACGGTTAGCGATGCTCATGATGCCCTTCTCACCGAAGAAGCTCAGGCGCACCTCCTTGAGGCTGTCAAAGTCCTTAGCCTTCTCGCGAATCTCCTGCTTGGCACGCTCACGCTCAGCCTCAAAGGCCTCACGGATAGCGTCCAAAGCGTTCTCGGGGTTCTCCTCCAGAACCTGCGCAATGCGGGCGAGAACCTGAGCCGGGCCGTTAAGACCCTCGTGTTCCTGCACGGAATCGGTCATTGTCACTCTTCTCTGCATACCACCGGCCGAATGCCGGCTGGCTCGTTATACAACTTAGGCAGCACCGTCTGCTCTCTCCCGACTGCCCGCACAGGGTGCGGAACAAAGGTAGGCGACGGGCGCATATCCTATCCATTTTAGACCAGAGAAGGAAGCGCAAACAGCAGAACGCCCGGATAATCCATCCGGGCGTTCTAGAGTATATCTTTTCAACAATAGGGTTGAAGGGGTGCTTCTACTTCAGAGCCTGCTTTACAGCCGGGTCGAAAGAAGCACGAATCCACAGCACGTTCGCAATGAACCATGCCGCGTACAGGGGCACAAAGCCGTAACGCTGAGCGTCAATAACATTACCAATCAGAGACATAATCGCCACGAACGCACCCAGAATTGCAAAAACCAGACCGACGGTTAGGCCCTGACGCTTGCCCTTCTGAATCGTGAAGTACACCCAGATGTACACAACCGCAGAAACGACCAGCAGAGCGATACCGCCGACAATACCAAACTGCGGCAGCCCATGTAGCGGGGACAAGTTACCCGGCGCCAACGAGGAAATAACACCGTGGATAAAGCAGAGCAGTGCGGAGATAATCATAATCTCCTGCAGACGCAGAATCTTCGGGTGCTTGGTCGGCGAGTGGAACAGAATTCCGCGCGGCTCAGCGCCGCCTTCCTGAATATAAATAGCTTGAGTGTCCGAGGGAACCGCGTCGGAGCGGTAGGCACCCGGATCAAACGGGGGTTGAGCAGTCATCATTGTCTCCCAATACGTATGTGATTTCTCCCTCAATACTACCCGCCTACCGGTTGGTTTCCAAAGTATGCCCCCGTGTTGAAACCATATATGACAAAATCCCCTCCCTCACAAAAACCCACAAAGAGTCAATCCAGGCACCCCCAACACCCGCAAAATAGTGGCTGTGCACGCATTAACAAGAGAAAGCAGGAGGTGACAGCACCTCCTGCTTTCAACAGCATAAACACGCCGCTTAGCAAGCCTAAGCAGGCGCTAGTCCCACACATCCACTAGCTGAAAAGACCCGAACAGATGTAGTCGTTCTCATCCTTCACACCCGGAGGCACCGCAAACAGCCCACTACCGGTATGACGCAGATACTCACTCAACGCATCCGAAGAAGTCATCGTGCTCAGCATCGGAATAAAATGCGTGCGCGGATCGCACACGTACGCAATGAAGAACAAACCAGCATCCAGGCGGCCCAGTTCATCAGTACCATCCGTGTAGTTGAATCCGCGGCGCAACATCTGCACACCCTGATTCTGGTCAGGATGCATCAGACGCATATGCGAATCTGCTGGAATCAGAGGACCCGAGCGGCCCTTCTCCGAAAAGTTAGGAGCCGTGAACTCGTCACCACCAGACAGCGGCGCGCCACTGACCTTAGTGCGGCCCACAATCTCCTCCTGCTCACGCAGACGAGTGCGGTCCCACGTCTCAATATTCATACGGATACGACGAGCAGCCAGATAGCTACCACCCTCCATCCATGCCGGGCTATTCGCCGAATTCTCAGAAGAAGTCCACACATGCTTCTTCAGCAGATTCGGGCTCTCCACCTTCAGGTTATTTGTACCGTCCTTGAAACCGAACAGGTTACGAGCCGTCACCTGGCTCGTCGAGGTCGAAGAAGTACGACCAAAGCCCTGCTGATTCCATGCCACCACAGCGCGACCGCCAGCAATGCGAATCAGATTACGAATCGCATGGAACGCCACCTGCGGGTCATCAGCACAAGCCTGAATGCAAATATCACCGTTGCTACGCTTATCTTCCAGCGCATCACCGGTCATATGAGGGATGCGGACCAGCGCCTCCGGGAGCTTGCTCGCAAAGCCAAAGCTATCCTTACCCTCATCATCAACGAAGAAGCTACGACCCAGCCCAAAGGTGAGGGTCAGGTTCGCGGCAGACAGGTCCATCGCCTCGCCGGTGTCCTTAGGAGGCACCTCATAGGAGCGGTCCTCCCCCACCAGCTCACCCGCCTGCAGCTTCGCAGCAGCGGCACTCCATTCCTTGAACAGGGACTGGATTTCGTCACGGTCGGTAGTCTTCAGGTTCAGCGCCGCAAAGTACATGCGGTCCTGAACCTCAGTAGAGATGCCGCTCTGATGCTCCCCGTAAAACGAGTGGGAATCTTTCACAGCGGTCGAGGAAGCACTCGCAGAAGTCTGCGCGCTGGAATTGGAGGAGCAGCCGGCGAGCGCGCCAAGGGCACCCAAGGCACCGGCACCAGCCAGTGCGGCACCGAGAGCACCGCGGCGGGAGGTGCCCGCAGGCTTAGCTTCGGGGGCTATTTCCGGGGTGTGGTGGTTAGATTCGGTAGGCATGGGAAGGCCTTTCGTATGATGTGTGAATAATGAATAATGCGCCCGTGCCGGGCAGAGACACGAATCAACCGTAGTCCCCACCCGGCATCACCCGCATTCAAGCGCAGTGAGGTATCAACCCGCAGGGTACTACTTAGTACCCGCGCCGGTCACAACCTCAGTCATCTTCGAAACCGGCTCGGAGAGCGCCTCGACAGCATCGGACAGCTCACGCACCTGTTCCTTGGTCAGCTCATCGTAGGAAGCGAAACCGTTGCCCTTCTTGTGGTGGTTCAGCAGCTTCTGCACGGCGTCGAACTTCTTCTCGATGTCCTCCGCCAGCTTCGGGTCCTTCTGCTTCAGAATCGGCAGAACATCCTCGTAGGCCACGCGGGCACCATCAATATTGCCCTGGAAGTCGGAGAGGTCGGTGTGCGACCAGGTTTCTTCCTCACCGCTAATCTTGGTGTTTACCACTTCGTCCAGCAGTTCCTTGGCACCGTTAGAAATCTGGAAAGCCTCAAGCTTGAACTCGGAGGAGTGAACCTCGTCGTAGAGCTTTTGAGTGTCAGCAACAAGCTTCTTCGCCAGCTCAGCGCGCTCCTGCTCAGTCAGCGGAGTGTATTCCTTACCACCATTCTTCTCAGCGGTGGGCTGCCACAGGTCCTTCTCAATCTTGTGCCAGCCGGTCCACTCCTTGCCCTCCTCCACGTCTGTTTCACGTGCATCCAGGGCGGGGTCCAGGTCACCGAAGGACTCAGCCACCGGCTCAATGCGTTCGTAGTGCAGGCGTGCGGAAGAGTACAGAGCCTTCGCTTCTTCCGCCTTACCGGCGGTGTACAGCTCAGCGAACTGCTCAGTCTTAGTCTTCAACGACTCCACCTGGTCCTTGACGTAGGCGGTGTACTGGGAAACAGCGGTGTCGCGCAGAGCCTGCTCATCAGCGGAGATTGGGATTGCGTTCTCGTTCTTGGTCACAGGGTTCGCGGCCAGTCATTGCCGCAAAATCTAGGAGTGCCTTCCCTCAAAAAGTGGAGGCTAGTTTCGGTTGAGGATGCCGGCTATTAGGCCGCAGCCTTTTCGGTTTCCGGCTTCTTAACCGATGCCTTCACACCCGAGCGCTGCGCACGGATAAACAGAGGCATCACGATGCCCACGTACAGGATCCAGGCGCCCGCCTCAAGCCAGGTGGTGGTCGAAGACAGGTTGAATACAGCCTTCAGCAGTGTGCCAACAAAACTGCTCGGGTCGATATAACGGTAGGACTCAAACGCGATGTTGTTCAGACCCGGCAGGATAGCCGCCTCCTGCAGATCGTGAATACCGTACGAGAGTACGCCCGCCGCCACAATGACCAGGAACGCGCCGGTAATCGTGAAGAATCGGGAGAGGTTAATACGCATCATGCCGCGCATCATGCCCCACGCCATGACAACAGCGATTGCGATACCGACCAGCGCACCGAGCATGGGGATTGCGTTAGCCTCCTGACCGGCGGTGCGGGTAGCCGACCAGATAAAGAGGGTGGTTTCCAGGCCTTCACGGCCCACGGAGAGCGCTGCCAGCAGAACCACAGCCCAGACGCTGGTCTGCACAGCGTCCAGTTTGCCCTTGAGCTCGGCGGAGAGTATGCGGGCGTTTTCAGCCATCCAGAAAATCATCCAGGTGACGAAGCCAACCGAAATGATGGACAGGGAACCACCGATGGCTTCCTGCGCTTCGAAGGTGAGGGTTTGGGGGCCGAAAGTCAGCAGGGCGCCGAAGCTGAGGGACAGCAGCACCGCCACACTGACGCCAGCCCACATCGGGGCCAGCAGGTGGGTGCGCTGCGTTTTGCGGATGTAGGCGAGCAGGATACCTACGACCAGAGCCTCTTCGAGGCCCTCACGTAGGCCAATCAAAAAGTTTCCGAGGAAGGCCCCCAAAAGTTCATCTCAGTATCACCAATTAGTTAGTTTTCTCTTACCTAATAAACATACGGTGATTGGTGCTAGATTGCATCCCGGATGATGGGGCTACACATGCCTAAAATCGCCTATATCTTTACGGTGCCGGTTCTTAGACACGACCTGTCGCCATAACTTTACGCACTTTGAATAAACACCCTAATAAACACGCAAGTCAGGATCACATGGCGCATAAATCACCCTTAAAACATGAATAAAGGCGGGACTCCCCACAGGGAATCCCACCTTCAAACAGTGTCAAAAAAAGATAGAGAAAATTTATCCTGTTACCGCCGCGAACTTGTTACACAACGGGAATTAGCCTTGCACCAAACTAACACAGAGTCTTAGCACTACGGCATTAGGATTATGCCTCGCCAACACCTGCATCCTGCAATTGCTGAAGAAGAGCCACAACAATCGGCAAATCCGCCGGAATCCACGGCAAACCCAGCAAATCATCATACGCCTGCGTGTCATCCCTAGAGTTCGGTAGCGGCATCCACCGCAGAGCACTGTGATCTTCCAAAGTATCCGGAGTACCAGAAAAAATCTCAGCAAAGAACACACGCATCGCCAGGCGCTCGTTTAGTGGCCAACCTTGAACGTGCGGTCCGGGCACCTCAGCACCCACAAGAATCCGTACGCCCAGTTCCTCACTCAGCTCACGCGCCAGAGCCTGCTCGCAGCTCTCTGCCGCCTCGACCTTCCCACCGGGAAATTCCCAGAGGCCCGCCAGGATGGGTGGCGCCGAGCGTTGGGCAATCAGCAGGCGGGTGGGATTCTTGAAAGAATCCAAAACTGCTGCACCTACCACCTGCACTTCAAAGTGTTCGGGCACCTGGTTAGAGGTAGACACTACTGCTCCTTCTTCTCCTTAGGGGCCACCTGAGCGTCAGTAGCCTTATCCATGTCCTCAGAATTGCCGTCCTGCTGTTTATCAGTTTTCTCGATGCCTGTCTTCCACTCTTCTTCCTCGTCATTCATATTCGAGGTTTCTACCACCTCACGGCGAATATTAGTGCCGTCGTTCAGCAGAATCAGCAAGCGGTTGCCGTTCTTAAACTCCATAAGGAAGATATCCTCAAGCTCAACCTTAGCTGCACGTAGCTGCAAACGCACCCAATCCTCAGTCTTGTGAGCATCCGCAATATCGCGAGTCACCAGGGTTCCCTTCACCACCAGGGTAAAGTTTGGAACACCGTCACCCTTACGAATCACGCTCAGCGCGCCATTCAGCTCAATCTGAGCGAACTCAATTTCTTCCAGGTCGTAAATACCTTGCGCACGCAGATCTGCTACCAGACGCATCGGGTCAAGTACCACGTCGGACTGTTGGAAGCTCTTAATATCGATATCGCCATCAGTAATGACCGGCACGCGCTGCTCACGCACCGCCATATGCAAAAAATGAATCTTCGAAGTCGCCACATTCAGCAGCTGAATCATACACAACGTAAAGACCAGGTAAACGATGAAGTAGAACAGACTAATCTGCTCGCTATACAGTACACCACCAATCAGACCACCAATCACAAAGTTACCGATGGTATCAATCGGGGTCTGGTGCCCCGCCTGAGAACGGTGGGTCAGGCGTAGATACACCAGGATGATGACCAGACCGAAGAAAATCTTCAGCAAGCCGTCAGTCACCATTTCGACAGTCATGAATCGTCTCTCCTATACGTTTGTGTGTTTAAGTGGATATGCCTCACCTGCTGTGTCTGCGCGGTATGATACGCCCACAAGAGGCGCCAGCACAGGTGCCGCCCCAAGGAACCAGTATCTAGGCGTCGGCCCGCAAAATATCCGGCTCCAGGTAGATTATGCGGGCAGCAGGGACAGCCTCGCGAATACGAACCTCAGCCGCATCAATCTCATCAGCCACAGCGCGGCCAGTATCAGCATCATGAATACGGATCTTAGCCGCCACCAGAATCTCCTCAGGACCCAGGTGCACGGTCTTAATATGGATAATGCGCTCGCTATCGCCATCCTCAATTGCTGCACGGATCTTCGCCAAATCCTCAGCAGAAGCAGCCTCACCCAAAATCAGCGACTTCATCTCCACGGCAAGGAACACAGCGATAAAGACTAGCAGCACACCGATAGCCAGCGTACCGAACGCATCCCACAGACCGTTACCGGTCAGCAAGGTCATACCCACACCGAAGAGCGCAAACATCAGACCCAGCAACGCACCCGCATCCTCCAGCAGAAGAACCGGAAGCTCCGGGTTCTTCGAAGTACGCAAGAAACGCATCCAGCTCTGCTTGCCCTTCAGCTCACGCGACTCCTTCACCGCCACGCGGAACGAATTACCCTCCAGCAGAATCGAACCCACCAGAACAGCCACCGGAACCCACTGCCACTCAGTAATACCGTGCGGGTCATGTAGCTTCTCATAACCCTCATACAGAGCAAATAAGCCACCCAGGGCAAAGATAATAATCGACACAATAAACGCGTAAATATAGCGATTACGGCCATAACCAAACGGGTGCTCCTCATCAGCTTGCTTCTGCGAAGCACGACCGCCCACCAGAAGCAACACCTGATTACCGGAATCAGCCACCGAATGGATACCCTCCGCCAGCATCGACGAGGAACGAGTCAGCGCAAAAGCCAAAAACTTCAGCGCCGCAATACCCAGGTTCGCACCCAGCGCAGCAACAATCGCGCCCGAACCCGAATGACCAGAAGGAGCAGACATAATTTCCCTTTCTACAGCCCTAATCCTGCATTCTCAAACCTATACGGTCGAGGCGGCCCGCCACTGTTTCACAGCTACGAACCGCCCCGAAACCTCGTAAAAATATAGCGAGATAAACCCTAGCGAGAAACACCACGCTGAGCCATCGCCGAAGCATACAGACACACAGCAGCAGCCGTACCCACATTCAAAGACTCAGCCGAACCATAGACAGGCACCGCCACGCGCATCGTGGCGGCAGCCTTCTCCTCAACATTCAGGCCCTGAGCCTCATTACCAAAAAGCCACATGGTCGGCTTAGAAAGATCAAAATTACCCTTCACACCGGAAGGGGAACTCGCCTCCACACCGGCACGACAAGCCGCCGTGTACTCACTCAGCTCCTGCAGATTCACCGCACCGTAGCCGTCAGCAGCCAGCACTACAGTACCCTGAGACTTCACATCCTCCGCGAAGTCCTCCAGCTGCACACCCTGAATAACTGGCACGTGGAACAGAGAACCAGCAGTAGAACGCACCGTCTTCGGGTTATATAAATCCACCGAACCCTTAGTCGTAATCACCAGGTCAGCACCAGCCGCATCAGCCACACGAAGAATAGTGCCCGCATTACCCGGATCCTGCACACGAGACAGCACAGCAATCAGCTTCGGGTTCAACGCGCCCTCACCCCACAGCAGCGCGAACGACGCATCAACCATAAAGGAAACCGCAATAATGCCCTGCGGGTTCACCGAATCAGCCATCGCCTCCAGCACCTCATCGGTCACCACACGCATAAAGACGCGGCGGCCCTCCTCCGGGGTGGGGGTGCCGTACACCTGCTCCAGCAACTCAGCGATATCCTCGTGACGGTCGAAAGCCGCCTCCGTGACATAGACAGCATCCAGAATCGGCTTCTTCAGATGCGCCTTCAACGCCTCACGCACAGCCTGCGGGCCTTCCACCAGGAACTGGCCCTTCTTCGTGCGGGCAGCGCGGGTACGCAGCTTGGCAATATCACGCACACGATCTGCCTGCGGATTGGACATCACAACGGGGGTACTAATACGTTCAAAAAAGTTCACTCTTAAAGGGTACACAGCCAAAGGCACACCCAAAAAACGCAGAACAGTCACGCAAGCAACCCCCAGATACGCAGAAAGCGGCCGCCCACACTCAAAAGTGCAGACGGCCGCTCACGACGCTTACGCATCTTACCCCGAACCTAGATCTTCGAGGTAAGAACACAACCTAGGCTCATTAAGCCTTGGGAGCCGAGGTGTCCTCGGGCAGGTTGTTCTTAGCAATCTCAACCAGTGCGTTGAAGGCAGCGGGCTCGTTAACAGCCAGCTCAGCCAGCATACGGCGGTCAACCTCAACACCAGCAGCCTTCAGGCCCTGGATGAAGCGGTTGTAGGTCAGGCCCTGTGCGCGGGAAGCAGCGTTGATACGCTGAATCCACAGGCGACGGAAGTCACCCTTCTTCTTACGACGGTGGTCGTAGCTGTAAACCAGCGAGTGAGTGACCTGCTCCTTAGCCTTACGGTACAGGCGAGAACGCTGACCGCGGTAGCCGGATGCACGATCGAGAATAGTACGGCGCTTCTTGTGCGCGTTAACCGCGCGCTTCACACGTGCCACGTGTGTCTCCTTCGTCTTATGTCCTGAACAGCTCACATATCACGCTGAACAGGAGCGAGTCTTTAATCAGTGCGCACCGCTATCGGTACGCCAGGTGCAGAGAGTAAGCGGTGCTTACTTACCCAGCATCTTCTTGACAACCTTTGCCTGGCCGCCGGTAACGATCTGGTCAGAAGCCAGACGACGGGTCAGACGAGAGGACTTGTGCTCCAGGTAGTGGCGACGGTTCGCCTGCTGGCGCTTAACCTTGCCGCTACCGGTGAGCTTGAAGCGCTTCTTAGCACCAGAGTGGGTCTTCTGCTTCGGCATAGCTGCCGTTCTCCTTACATTCATCCCCCACCACAATGGCGGGGTAGCTTAGTGGGGTTGAGCGATAGACGCATCAGCCCCAAGGACCAAAGATGAGGCACTCCTGAGGAGGCGCCTCGGAACCGGCACCGGGTGAACCCGCAACACCCACCCAACGGTGGAGGCGCGTGCCCATCCTAAAGTGACGACCCGGTTCCCTACTCGGCGGAAGCCTGTGCCTTCAACTCGGCAGGCATAGCGTCTGCCAGAGAATTAGTTACGGGCTTCGCCTTGGTCGTGTCAATACGCTCGCGACCCTTGCGACCGCCGGCGCCCTGCTCACGGCGAGCCTCTGCCTTACCGCGAAGCGGAGCCAGAACCATCACCATATTACGGCCATCCTGACGGGGGCGAGACTCAACAGTACTCACCTCAGCCAGCTCAGCCGCCAGACGCTCCAGCAGACGCACACCCATCTCGGGGCGCTGCTGCTCACGACCACGGAACTGAATCATTGCCTTGACCTTGTCACCACCGGAAAGGAAACGACGAGCGTGTCCAACCTTGGTTTCGTAGTCGTGGGTATCAATCTTCAGGCGGAAACGGATCTCCTTCAGAACGGCATTAACCTGCTTCTTGCGGGATTCACGAGCCTTGATTGCGGCTTCGTACTTGTACTTACCGTAATCCATGAGCTTGCACACGGGCGGCTTCGCGTTCGGGGCAACCTCGACTAGGTCGAGTTCAGCGTCCTCAGCCAGACGCAGAGCGTCCTTCAGAGGGACAACGCCTACCTGCTCGCCACCGGGACCGACAAGACGGACCTCGGGAACGCGGATACGATCGTTAATGCGTGGTTCGCTAATGACTAGCTCCTGTGCTCTGTGGGTTTCCCCGTGAATACTATCCGTTGCGGGCACTAAAAAAGCCCCCGCAGTTACACAAGCGGAGGCACAAACCAGCGTACGCCGAAAGCGGTGGACAAACCCGTTCACCTCAAAACTCGCAAGCTAACGCCTGCAGCGGTCAACCGGGTGGGAGGCATGCTCCACTTGCAAACTGCCTACAACCATACCGCAGAATCCCCGACAGACGCAAGGATTTAGACGTAAAACACCATAAAAATTGCGGGAAATCGCGCAGGTGGCTCGCCCGACGGTCACGCTTAAGGACGCATTTACCGAAACAAACGAAATATGAGATTCTAGGACTATGAGCACTGAAAACACGAGTTTCCGCTTCACAGCGGAAGAAGAAACCCCCGTACACGGACACACCGACCTCACCGAAGAGCAGGTCGAAGCCGTCAACGAACAGCTTCGCGACATTGCAGACGTACCCGCCATCGAAGTCATCAGCTCCGCAGCCATCCACATGATGAGCGCCGCAGCCGTCAAGTGCGGCCTGGCAGCCGAGGAAAACGCTGACGATCTCAAGGACCTCGACGAAGCACGCAAGCTTATCACCGCACTGGCAGGCCTCGTCACCGCCGCCGCACCCGAAATCGGCTCCCAGCACGCAGCACCCTTGCGCGACGGCCTGCGCACCCTACAGCTCGCCTTCCGCGAAGCGTCTCCCTTCCCGGACGAGCCCGGCAAGGGCCCCGGCGAAAAGCTCACCGGCCCGGTGTACTAAACCAAACTGGTGCACTAAGCCAGGACGTGCACTAAACCAGCTGGTCTACTAAGCCGTATCTGGTGTATGTCATCACGAAGCCCCGCCTCCCTTGTGCTGAGGAAGGCGGGGCTTCGTCATACATAAAACCTATGCGGATAAGAAATCTACTCGGATTTGAGCGGAGCGGTAACTTTAGCGGGAGCCAGCGGCCTCAAGAGCCTGCTCAAAACTAAAGTTACCCACATACAGCGCCTTACCAAGCACCACGCCCTCCAAACCAGAAGGCACAATAGAACGCAGCTTCACAAGATCAGCCAGCGACGCCACACCACCAGACGCCACCACCCGACAGGCAGTCTGAGCCAATACCTCATCCAGCAGCTCCGCACCGGGGCCCGCCAGAGAACCGTCCTTACTGACATCCGTGACGATATAGCGGCGCACGCCCGCGCTCTCCAGCCACGCCAGCGCCTCCGCCAAATCAGGACCCGACCAGTCGGTACCGCGAGCCACCGTCACCCAGCCCCGCTCGGGGTTGTAACGGGCATCGAGGCCAAGAGCCAGAAGATCAGAATTGGCATAACGAGCCAGAACACCTTCAAGCCAGGAAGAATCCGCCAGAGCCGCACTAGTCACGTTTACACGGTCCGGGCTCAAGCTCAGGGCGCGCTCCAGACTCTCAGCATTACGCACACCGCCGCTGACCTGAACACGAACCGGAGCGGAGCCGGTCATCCGGGCATTCTCAGCACGGACAGCGGCAACCACCTCAGCCAGAACCTCAGTATTCGTGCCACGACCAAACGCTAAATCAAGATCAACCAGGTGAATCCAGCGAGCACCAGCCTTCACCCAGGTCAGAGCCGCCTCAACAGGGTCAAGGCGCTGCTCACCACCGGAGAGGGTGCCGCCCACCGGGCGCACCGCGTAGCCTTCAGAAATATCAACAGCGGGCAGAAGTTCAAGAATGGGTGCAGACATTAGTTACCTCCCGCAGCAGTAGCGGAGCCCTCAGAAGACAGGCGACCAGTCACCGCCAGGGATGCAACCCAGCGGCGCATAAACTCCGCACCCAGCTCGCCAGATTCCACCGGGCAGAATTGCACCGCCGTCAGCGGACCGTTCTCAACTGCCGCGATATAGGCAGGTTCGGTGACAGTCCAAGTCACCGCGGGAGGGGCAATATATTCAATGCTCTGATCAAAAGCCCACTCAAAAACGGCGTGCTCAGATTTGAAGTGAGCCTCACCCTCAAGATCCTTGAGCAGCGCGCTATCGGAGGATGAACGCAGGGCAGACACACCGGGCACCAGGTCGCGGGTAGAAAGCTCCACACTCTCACCGGGCCATTCCCCCATGCACTGCACCTGAATCTGCCCCATCTGCGGATGCTTCACCGTAACGGAGTCGAAGAGGCAAGTCAACGCTGCACCGGCAACCAACACCGGACGACCGCCAGCCACACGGCGACCAATCACGCGCTCAGCATCCTTAGCTTTCAGATCTTCGTACGCCTCGAGAGAGCTCGCACCGCCGGTAACCACCATTCCGTCAGCCTCACGCAACTGATTGGGCACAGCGGTCACGATAACCTGAGCCCCCGCATTCTGAAGAAGCTTCACCAGGGCGCCACGAGTTCCGGGTTCCCCCAAAACAGCAACCACAGGACGAGTGGTCTGAGCACTCTGTACAGATTCAGTTTCGACGGGTGTGGGTTCAACGGGAACAGGCATCGGTGCGCTCCTATTTCATAGGCTCAAGAATTTGGCTCAAGCGCTCTAGCTTGAGAGATGAAGAGTTCGGAGTCAAGACACCAACCTCATGCAGAAGCCAACCACACACGGGTCCATGCTTAGCGCTGAGTCTGAGGAATTTCCAGATGCTGACCGGTATCAACAGAGGTGCTAGTCAACGAGTTCAACTCCATAATACGAACCACAGTATCACGGGTGTCACCTTGCGGATCCACCGCCTGAGCAATATCCCACAGGGTCTCGCCGTGCTTGACCACAACGATGGTTCGAGTCGCCGAAGCGTTCTCCACGGAAGCAGAAGCCGCCGGGCCAAAGAAGCTAATAGCACCGAGCACAATCAGCACCGCCAAAGTCAGCAGAGGCAGCCCTTTCAGGAAACCGCGCACAGTACCAAGACGACGGATAGAAGAGGGAATCGCACGCAGAAGCTCGCCGCCCTTAGCCTGAAGAACGCTCTTCAGTCGAGGCGCCTGTGGATCAGAGACAGCCTGCACACCAGAAGCTACAGAGCGAACCGGCGCCTGAGTGGAAGCAACGGTGGCAGAAACGGTAGGAGCATGGGTAGGCAGAGCCACCGGCACAGGGCGGGGTGCATGAGCCGCACAAGAAGAGCGAACAGACTGCGAAGATGCAGGCACACGAGAACGCCCCTGCACGGTGCGGGCGGACACAGTGCGGGCGGGGTGAAGTACCACCAAACCTGCCGGAAGGTGTGCAGAAGTGCCACGAGAAGCAATAGGTGCTGCAAGAGTCATTGTGGTTCCTTTCTCTCAGCTCGCCCCGGGGTTACCCCGCGGGTCTAGCAATGCCGAGCGATACCCGCTCGGAGGTCCTAGTTGAGTGATAACTATGGAGTGGTGATTGTTAAGCAATAACTATTGGATAGCTATTCTCTAGTTAGGTCAGAGCGCCGGATACACCGGGTTGCGTTGGGTCGCCCCAGCACCCCCATCCCCTGCGCTCTCTCTTCGCCAGATGACCCCTAGAGCATCCGGGGTAGATAGTGCGAAGAGAGACAGAGGATTCGAATACATTCGAACACCCATTCACTCACCCCTCCTGGAAGACTCCGGACCGAATCTTCGAATATTTTTCGAACATTCACCCGCAAATCCTGAGTTTCAGGAGAGATTCAAGAGTATATACGAAATTTTATTCTAAAGTATAGCAGATATGTACTAAAAATTTCTTCGAGCTTCGAAGAAAAAATCTAGAATATTTGTTTGAGTTTTTCGGTGTAGTGTTCTACACTGGTGTCAAGAGACGTTCCACACGCTCCTGATGAGTCCTACTCACAGCAGGTTTCTGTACCCGTTACAGCTTGGTTCTGTATCAAAATGCAGGTGCTACTGAGTGAGTTTTATAGGGCGGAGGCGCATACTCGTTGCCCGCGTATCACTCCGGCACGGATAGAATTCCTCCACCCCCTGACGAGATAAGACCCATTTCGGCAGAACCAAAAAATCTTTAGGACACCATCGGAAAACGTGTGAAGCACCCATCCGTGCCCCGACCGGACTGTGTCTCAAACAGACTACAGAGACCGGAGTACAGAATTCGGGGCACAGACCGAAGGAAAAGAAATGGCAACAGCACCCCGTCCGGCGCTGACCGCGCGCCAGCAGAAGATTCTTGACGCGATCCGCACCGAGATTGAACAAAAGGGTTACCCGCCGTCCATGCGCCAGATTGGTGACATGGTGGGTCTTGCATCCCTATCCTCGGTCACTCACCAGCTCGGTCGTCTCGAGACCATGGGCTACATTCGTCGCGACCCGAAGCTCCCCCGCGCCATTGAGGTGCTGGATGAGAACGGCGTCGGCATCCACGGTAGTTCCTCCTCGTCCCTGCCCGAGCTGCCGAATTTCGAAGTCGGCGATGAAGACCTCGTACCCGTTCCCCTGGTTGGACGAATTGCAGCGGGCGGACCTATCACCGCCGAGCAGTCCGTGGAGGATGTGCTTGCCCTGCCCCGCCAGCTGGTAGGTAACGGCAAGCTCTTCATGCTCAAGGTCAAGGGCGATTCCATGATTGACGCCGCAATCTGCGACGGCGACTGGGTGGTTGTCCGCGAGCAGCACACCGCAGACAACGGCGATATCGTTGCCGCTCTGCTCGACGATGAAGCAACCGTGAAGGTGTTCCGTCAGGTTGACGGCCACACCTGGCTCATGCCGCGCAACTCTAACTACGAGCCGATTATGGGTGACCGCGCAACCGTCATGGGTAAGGTCGTCTCCGTGCTGCGCAGTCTCTAGAAGACGCGGGCTCTCACCAGCGCAGCCTCTAAAAGCAGCTGGGTCTAAATAGCACGACTTCTAACAGACATAACCGTTAGGCCTTTTAGCTCTCTATAGAAATCATCCCGGTGATACTTGAACGTTCACGTATCACCGGGATGATTCCTATATGTCCAAATTTATAGCCCAAAGCGGAGCGGCGGTGCGGCATGGAATGATCTCGCCCGAGCTAACGCTCAATACTTGCTGAAAGACGAGCCAGCGCACCCATCACGGCTGCCTTATTCTGCGTCGACCACATCGGCGGCATCGCCTTCATCAAGAAACCGCCGTAACGTTTAGTCGCAACACGAGAATCCAGCACAGCCACCACGCCGCGGTCAGACACCGAACGAATCAGGCGGCCCGCCCCCTGCGCCATACGAATCGCCGCATGGTGAGCAGAAACCGCCATAAAGCCGTTACCGCGGTGACGGTTCACCGCCTCCGTACGCGCCTGCGCAATCGGGTCATCCGGGCGCGGGAACGGAATGCGGTCCATCACCACCAGGCGGCAAGAGTCACCCGGAACATCCACGCCCTGCCATAGGCTCATCGTGCCGAATAGGCACGAGTCAACGTCCTCGCTGAACTCCTCCACTAGAGCCTTGAGCGAAGACTCACCCTGCAGAAGAATGTTCAGGTCGCTATGCTCACGCATGTACTCGGTGGCACGCTCGGCGGCACGCTTCGAGGAGAACAAGCCCAGGGCACCGCCCTCCGACGCCTCGCACAGCTCACGCAGACGCTCCAGCTGACCTTCATGCACACCAAATCCCGGAGGCTTCAAATCCCCGGCAACGTACATGATGCCCTGCTTACGGTAGTCGAAAGGTGAACCCACATCGATACTCGTCCAGCGCGGCGCACCCTCGCCCTGCAGTCCCAGGGCAGCGGCTGCAACATCAAAAGAGTCACCCACCGTTAGGGTCGCACTCGTCAAAATCACGGTGCGGTCAGCGAACAGTCCGTCACGCAACTGCAGACCAACGCTCAACGGAGCGATATTCAGGGTCGCCGGGTCGGTATCGGAAGCAGCCACGTAGCGGCCGTTCTCCCAACCACCCTGACGAGAAATCCACAGCACATCCTGCTCAGCAGATGCCTCCAGAATGCGGCTACTCATATCGTGCACCTCAGAGACACGCGAGCGCGCCATCTGCAGGCCAGCGTCAACGTCCTGACCGTCCGGTTTGGTATCGGACAGGGCGGTGCGGGCGGCATCATTTACCGCAGAAATAGCGGTCAAAAGGCGACCGTCCAGGCCCTTCAACAGGCCTTCAGCAAGACCCTCGAAAGCAGTCTCCAGGGTGCCGGCAGCCATTTCCAGTGCGCCGGAATCAGCCTTCGAATGCTTCTTCACGCTACGTGCCGCACGGCGAACCATCGCAACCGTCAAAGAACCAGACACGGCACCGGTCACACGGTCCACCAGCTCATGAGCCTCATCAATAATGACCGTCTCATGTTCGGGTAGAACCTTCATGCCTTCAAAAGCGTTAATCGCCAGCAGGGCATGGTTCGTAATGACAATGTCAGCCTCAGCGGCGCGGCCACGCGCCATCTCGCTAAAGCACTCTTCCACCAGCGGACAGCGGCGACCCAAACACTCGGCGGCGCTGACCGATACCTGAGCCCAGGCGCGGTCAGAGACGCCGGGCTTCAGCTCGTCACGGTCGCCGGTCTCCGTGCGGTCAGCCCACTCGCGCAGGCGCACCACTTCCTCACCCACGCGGGAAGTCGAAGAAGGCATGTCAAAGAGAGCATCCGGCTCGTCTTCCGGGTAGCCGCCCTCCAGCTTGTGCAGGCAAAGGTAGTTATTCCGGCCTTTGAGCAGAGCCACCTGCGCCTGCGACTCCGGGCGCGGTTCAAGCGCTTGTAGAAGACGCGGAATATCGCGGTTTACAATCTGCGCCTGCAGTGCGAGGGTCGCCGTCGCTACCACAATCGGCTGGTCTGACTCCCCCACCCGCGCCAGGGCAGGAACCAAGTAGCCCAGGGACTTACCGGTACCGGTACCCGCCTGGACCAGCAGGTGACGTTGCAGTTCAAGAGCCTGCGCCACATGCGCCGCCATGGTGCGCTGACCGGCACGGTTCTGACCGCCAGTGGCGGCAACCGCTTCATCCAGCAGGGTCAGGGTATCCTTCGCACCGGGCAGGGTCTCAAGCTCCTGCCCGGTAAATCGGGTGCCACCGGTTGCCAATCCGGGTACGGTTCCCGGGGCGTTTTTGGGCGCGTTGATGCTCTCGGTCACGCTCATCCGCCCTTAGATAGCCTCGGAGGTAGAAGACTGCTCGGAAACAGAAGCGGTCGCTTCAGCCAGGGCGTGCGCCTCCGCAAGTTCTTCCTCCAGAACCTCCAGCAGGTCGCCTTCCAGCACATACTCGGACAGTTCGGAGGCGACATCCTCACGGACCAGAGCAACCACGAAGGTACCGTCCGATACGAAATCGGTGCTCCTAATTTCGGCATCCCACTCGTGCAGGCGCGAAATAATCTCACCGTGCGAGTACGGAATCAGCAGCTTCACCTCAATGGAGGGGCGCGGAATAGTGTCCGCAATCTTCTGCTTCAGCTCCTCAATACCCTCACCGGTACGCGCCGAAACAATCACGTGCTCCGGCTCGCGCTGACGCATACGCTCCAGCACGAACGGGTCGGCGGCATCCGCTTTATTCAGCACAATGATCTCGGGGATATGGCGGGCGTCAACCTCCGCGATGACCTCGCGGACAGCACGAATCTGCCCCTCCGGGTCCGGGTGCGAAGCATCCACCACGTGCAGGATAACGTCAGCGTCAGCGACCTCTTCCAGGGTGGAGCGGAACGCCTCCACCAGCTGGGTCGGCAGCGAACGCACGAAACCCACCGTGTCAGAGAGGGTGTAGCCGATACCGTCCGGAGTCTGAGCCTTACGGACGGTCGGGTCCAGGGTCGCAAACAGGGCGTTCTCCACGAGCACGCCGGCATCGGTCAGACGGTTCAGCAGGGAGGACTTACCCGCGTTCGTGTACCCGGCGATAGCCACCGAAGGCACGCGGTTACGGCGACGGTTCAGACGCTTCGTCTCACGCGCCGGCGCCATCGCAGCGATCTCACGCTTAAGCTTCGCCATGCGAGCGCGCAGGCGGCGGCGGTCCATCTCAATCTTGGTTTCACCGGGACCACGCGAACCGATACCCTCACCGGCTGCGGCGCGGCCACCCGCCTGACGGGACAGGGAGGCACCCCAACCACGCAGACGCGGCAGCATGTACTCCAGCTGAGCCAGCTCAACCTGCGCCTTACCCTCGCGGGACTTAGCGTGCTGAGCGAAAATGTCGAGAATCAGGGCGGTGCGGTCAATGACCTTGACCTTCACGATATCTTCGAGGGCACGACGCTGCGAGGGAGCCAGTTCGGAGTCGACAATGACGGTGTCGGCGCCGGTCGCCTCGACAATGTCCTTGAGTTCCAGCGCCTTACCGGAGCCGAGGAAGGTGCCGGGGTCCGGCTTGAGGCGGCGCTGAACCAGGCCGTCCAGAACCTCGGAACCTGCGGTTTCAGCCAGTGCCGCGAGCTCACGCAGGGAGTTCTCTGCGTCCTCTACGGTGCCTTCAGTCCACAGGCCAGCCAGCACCACGCGCTCCAGGCGCAGCTGGCGGTACTCGACCTCGGTGACGTCTTCAAGTTCGGTGGAGAGGTTCGCGATACGGCGCAGTGCGCGGCGCTCAGCGAGATCTTCCTGGTCACCGTCATATTCGGAGTGCTCGCGCTGAACGTCAGAAATTTCGCGCGCACGAGTATCCAGCACACGGCGGCTATTGTTGCCGTGGGTGCTGGAAGAATTATCGCTGTGATGCGCGGTACCGGCGGCGTCATACGTAGTGACGGAGGCGGCGGCCTGGGAGCGGCCCAGAACGCGGTCTACGGTGCGGCGCAGCTGCTCATCGCTGGGCAGCTTTTCGGTATCAGATACGGGGGTATTCTTAGAATTCATACGACTATAATTCTACCGCCGTTGCCCGCATCGGGTAGGGGGTTCGGTCGCCTGTGCGCTCAGGGCGTGTAAGCTGCTGACCCGCCCCGTGCATTCTCTGCCCGTGTGCGGCGGGTTCTTGCCCTACCGGTACACTGGATAGCATGAGCGAGCAGCATTATTTCTCTGAAACCCCCGAGACCGAATTCAAGCCCCGCCCGGTGCAGGTGGAGCTTGCCGACCGCAAGGTCACCGTCATCACAGCTAACGGCATTTTCAGTCCCTCCGGTATTGATAAGGGCACCGCTATTTTGCTGCAGGAAGCACCCGACCCGCAGGGCGAACGTATGCTCGACATCGGCTGCGGTTGGGGTCCCATTACCCTGACTTTGGCGATGCTCGCGCCGCAGGCGCAGGTGCACGCGGTGGATGTGAACTCCCGCTCCATTAGCCTGACCGAACGCAACGCCGCCGCGCTCGGCCTATCCAACATCACCGTGGGAACCCCCGAATCGGTTGACCCCGAACTGCGTTTTGACACCATATGGTCGAACCCGCCGATTCGCGTGGGCAAGGAGGTTCTGCACGAAATACTGCTGACCTGGCTGCCTCGCCTGGCATCCGGTGGTGACGCCTACCTGGTGGTTCAGAAGAACCTGGGCTCCGATTCTTTGCAGAAGTGGATGGACGCGCAGCTTGAGGAGCTGCGCCCCGGCGAGTTTGAGGTGTCGCGCTATGCGACTTCGAAGGGCTTCCGTATTCTGCAGGTGCACCGCTACGAGGACTAAAACCTCTGGCGTTCATGGCTTAAAAATATAAAAGCGGCGGGTGTTTTCTGACAATAAATTCAGAAAACACCCGCCGTTTTTCTCTATAAAATCTCTGGTCTAGGACTGTTCGCTATTGGAACCGACTATCGCAACACGACGGTCGCAACCATCTGCGCCGGGCCAGCCAGAACAACATGCTCCAGGTCGTCCGGGCCCAGCACGAAAGTCACCGCGAGGGTACCGCCGGGCACATGCACCAGCCACTCATCCGGTGCTTCCTCACCACCCCAGAAACGGGTCGCAGCAGCAGCCGCACACGCGCCGGTACCGCAGGACAGAGTCTCGCCCACGCCGCGTTCGTGCACACGCATACGGATAGCACCCACATGCGCGCCGCTCTCAACATCCAGGTCGACCGGCACCACAAACTCAACGTTCGTGCCATTGACCGGGGCGGGGCTCACTTGAGGCAGGCTGTGCAGGTCCAGACCGTCCAGCTTACCATCGGAGCCGAGCATCACCACGGTGTGCGGGTTACCCATCGAAATGGACAGACCAGCACGCGGAGTCTTCAGGCCGCGGGCAGACACCAGGCAGTCCTCGCCACCCTCGCGGGCAGCCTCACCGTGGATGAAGCTCCACGGACCCATATCAATCGCGTAACCCTCTTCGGTGCGCGCCACAGTCTTCACGCCGGCACGGGTACCGATCTTGACGGTCTCGCCCACCTCAAGCTCAATCAGGCCCTCAGTGCGCAGGTACTCCACGAACGCGCGCACACCGTTGCCGCACATTTCAGCGATAGAGCCGTCACCGTTGCGATAGTCCATAAACCAGACAGCGTCCGGGTGCTCCTCGAGCAGCTTCTGACCCGCGCGGGAGGCGGTACTGCGGGCAGCACGAATGAAGCCGTCCGCGCCAATGCCGAAGTGTCGGTCGCAAGCGCGGGCTACCAGCTCGGGGGTGAGGGCAATTTCTGCGTTCTCGTCCGTCAGAAAGATGAAGTCGTTACCGGTGCCGTGACCCTTGGTGAGGGTCAGGCCTGCCAGCTCGCCCCAGATGGAAGGGTTCTCGCTCATATGCTGTCCTTAAGGTTGGTGACCTGTCCGTTTATGATTTTACCGCGCCAGATGGTGAACCTGGCATTCTTCCTTGGGAATACTTCTGCGGCTCCCGGTTTACTTGATGAGTTCATCAAGATCACCGAAAGCCGCAGAAATAGGCGGGATACTTTACCGGTTTATGAAGATGCCGCTACGGTGCCTGCGGGACGATTACGGCGAATGCGCAGAAGCTTGCGATCCTTCAAAGCCAACGCAGGTTTCTCAACATACAGCCAAGACAGCCACGCCAGGCCAACAGTAATAACGAAAGTAAGGATGGCGTTCAGAACCCAGCCCAGCGACGCGCTACCAAAAATCACCAGAAGAATCTGGACCGGGAACGCGTAAATGTACACACCGTAAGAAATATCGTTATGTCGACACATGTCAGTCTTAATCGCAGCACTGAGAGCCAGGATTCCGTAAGCCACAGGCAGGTGCATGTACTGGGCAATACCAGGTGCAAACCATTGCAGAGCAAACCCTAGAACCGTGACCACAATAGCCACAGTAGCGTTATAACGAATACGCTTACCCCACATGTACAGGAGGGTACCAGCGAAGAAGTATGCGTGCAGGCGGAGAATGGCCCCTACAAAGTGATTGGGCTCGCGACCCATCAGCTCAAAAATCTGGTGCCCGAAAAATAGCCCAGCATAGATGACAGGAACCAGCCATTTTGCGTTCTTACGAATAAACCCAATGTAGAAAATCGGGATAAGTGCTAGGTAAGCGAGGAATTCAAAGCTGAGGGTCCAGGCTGACCCATTCCATGCGTGGGTGAAAGGGATGCCAGTGGGGCCACCGAAAAGGGGGGTATTGCAGGTTGAAAAGATCAAAGTTGCGGATGATGTATCCGCCTGCACCCTTAATGGAGAAAGGGTCTGCAGTGTGTCCGGTTGCGACGGCGATGGGCCCACACAGAAAAACAACAAAAAGGATAGAGACCCAGTAACCGGGGAAAATGCGCAGAATACGACGCTTCAGATAGCCAGTGATGGTTCCTCGCTGAGCGCTGTGAGCAATCAAGAAACCGGAAATGCAGAAGAACATATTTACGGCCCAATGCCCCAGCGAGTCGATACCGTGAGGCGCAGGGATACCCAGAAAGCCAGTAGTAAAGCCAACGAGCGGCGCGGAATGCGCAATAATGACGAGCGTCGCCATAGAAAGGCGAATGAAGTTCAGCGAATTCGTTCCGCCTAGAATGGCATCGTAGAGGGAACGCGGAGTGGATTCTGTCGCGGACAGAGTGGCAGAATTTTTCGTATGTGATGTGAGCGACATATTTCCTCTGTAGCTGAGTTGAATATGTCCCTAGACTAACCTCAATTTCCCAGCTTTGATACGTCTATTCGCTTATTTTTACAAAATTGTAGCCAATGTCTCATCGGCAAGGGTAGGTGAGAGCGCATCCAGCCAGTGCACGCGCGGGTCCGCACGGAACCAGGTCAGCTGGCGGCGCGCAAACTGGCGGGTCGCAATCGTCGTATCCTCAATCGCCTGCTCCACACTGTACTCCGAATCATCAAGGGCGCGAGCGAACTGCGCGTAACCAATCGCGCGGGAAGCAGTCTTACCCTCCTGCAACCCCTGCGTATTCAGGGTGCGAATCTCATCGAGCAGACCCTGCTCGTGCATCAGCTCCACGCGGCGGTGCAGACGCTCATGCAGCAGGGCACGATCCATATCCAAACCAATCTGAATACTCTCGGTCACGTACTCGCGCACCGGCATGAACGCTGAGAACGGGCGGCCCGTCACCTCAAACACCTCCAGGGCTCGAATAATGCGGCGTTCATCCTTCACGCGCGCAGCCGACTCCGGGTCGACCTCTGCCAGGCGGGAGTGCAGAACACCAATACCCTCGGTACGTACCTGCTCCTCCAGGCGCTCACGCACCCGCGCATCCGTGCCGGGGAACTCCAACTTATCCAGGGCAGCACGCACATACAGGCCGGAACCACCCACCAAAATCGGGTAGCGGCCACGAGCACGAATCTGCTCAATCAGCTCACGGCTACGCTCCTGAAACTCCGCCACAGACGCCTCATCCCGCACGTCCATAATGTCCAGCAGGTGGTGCGGAACGCCGCGCATCTCCTCCGCAGTGACCTTCGCGGTACCAATATCCATACCCCGGTAGAACTGCATAGAGTCAGCGTTAATGCACTCACCGTTCAGGCGCAGAGCCAGCTCAATAGCGAGAGCACTCTTACCGGTGCCGGTCGGGCCCACAATAGCGATAACGGACAGAGTTTCGGAGATAGTCATGCGCCCCATTCTACCGGTTCCCTCACCCCCACTTGCGGTGGGCGGCAAGAGCCCGAAGAACAGGGCGCATGATTCGTTATAGGTTTTAGGGGCGCAGACCGATAGTCGGCATGCCCAGACCCACCGGTGCTCCGGGCACCTGGGTGGTGCCGGTACCGCAAGAGTCAGCCTGGGAGCGGTCCCACGCGTCACCGGCGCGGGTGCGGCGCAGCTGATACTGCTCGGCGGTCGGGTCAGAAATCAGGTGGAAGGAACCAGCCTCGGTAATGGGCACGGTGACCATGTCACCGGGGCGGGGAATCTCGCAACCCTCGGGCACCGAAAAGTGCACGAGGCGCTGGTCCGGGCCACGACCGGAGAGACGGTAAGTCTGGTCAGCCTTACGACCAGCCTCCGCAACGACCATCAGCTCAACGGTCTTACCGAGCTGCTTGCGGTTCTCTTCACCGGCGATACGGTCCTGCAGGGCAATCAGACGCTCGTAGCGTTCCTGCACGACCTCCTTCGGAATCTGGTTCTCCATGGTCGCCGCCGGGGTGCCGGGGCGGATCGAGTACTGGAAGGTGAATGCGGAGGAGAAACGAGCCTGCTCCACAACCTTCAAAGTGTCCTGGAAGTCCTCTTCCGTCTCGCCGGGGAAGCCCACAATGATATCGGTGGTAATCACGGCGTTCGGGATGCGCTCACGCACCTTGTCCAGAATATTCAGGAACTTCTTGGAACGGTAGGAGCGGCGCATATCCTTGAGCACCTTGTCGGAGCCGGACTGCAGCGGCATGTGCAGCACGGGCATGACGTTCGGGGTCTCCGCCATCGCGTCAATCACGTCGTCGGTGAACATTGCCGGGTGGGGGGAGGTGAAGCGTACACGCTCCAGGCCCTCAATCTCACCGCAGGCACGCAGCAGCTTGGAGAATGCCTGGCGGTCTCCGAACTCCACGCCGTAGGAGTTTACATTCTGGCCGAGCAGGGTCACCTCAATAGCGCCGTCATCGACCAACGCCTGAACTTCTGCGAGAATGTCGCCGGGGCGGCGGTCCTTTTCCTTACCGCGCAGGGACGGCACGATACAGAAGGTGCAGGTGTTATTACAGCCAACGGAGATGGACACCCAGCCGGAGTACACGTGATCGCGCTTAGTGGGCAGGGTGGAGGGGAAAACTTCGAGGGATTCGAGCAGTTCTGCCTGCGCCTCGTGGTTGTGGCGGGCGCGCTCCAGCAGGGTGGGGAGGGCACCAATGTTGTGGGTGCCGAACACGACGTCAACCCAGGGTGCCTTCTCAATGATGGCGTCCTGGTCCTTCTGCGCCAGACAGCCGCCCACAGCAATCTGCATGCCCTGGTGACTACGCTTGACCGGCGCCAGCTGACCGAGATGACCGTAAAGGCGGTTGGAAGCGTTTTCGCGGACCGCGCAGGTGTTGAAAACAACCAGGTCGGGCTGGGTGCCTTCCTCTGCGCGAACGTAGCCGTTAGCCTCCAGCAGGCCGGACATTCGTTCGGAGTCGTGCACGTTCATCTGGCAGCCGAAAGTGCGTACTTCGTAGGTGCGGGGGCTGGTTTCGGGGGTCTGGGCGGAATCGCTGAGGGTCGAAGTCATGCCCTATAGGGTATCCGATGGGGGATAATGGCTCTATGCAGGTTTCCCTTAGTAGTAACTTTCCGGCTCTGTCACCGAACGATTCTTCCGCCCCCACCCCTGACGGGGAGCTTCTGAACACCCTCATTGAGGAGGCGATTGCCGCCTACTCCCCCGTGCCGCCTCAGGCGAGCGCTGATTCTGCCTCGATGCGTCAGACCCTGATGCAGCTGCTCAGCTGGGCGTATTCTTTGGAGCAGGTGGCTGGCCGCGCGGTGGAGCGTGTGCAGATTCTGGGCACCGGCATGCGTTCCGTTGTGGTGCGTGTAGCGTATGAGCCTGCCGCCGAGTCTGCACAGTCTTTCGAGTCTACACAGTCTTTGCCGGCCTCGATTATTGTGAAGCGTTACCGCCGTAAGGATTCGACGGTGAACGCGGGCGGTTTCGGGTACCTGCGTGAGCGCTACGGTTTGGAGGCACTGAACCGGCAGGTTCCGGGTCTGTTCCCGCAGCTCTACGGCGCGGATCCTGAACTGCGAGTGCTGGCGCTGGAAGATGTGAGCGCCGGAACCGTTGAGGGCGAGCAGTATTCGGTCGCACACGCCCTGCTGGAGGGCACCGAACAGCAGGCGCTGGATGCGCTGACCTACTACATTGAGGCGTACCGTTCCCTTGCCGCCAGCGGCATTATGGGCGAGGCGGTGGAGGATTACCGCCTGAACCTGGCGCGTGCCGACCGCAAGGCACAGTTCCCGGGCGCTATTGCCTCGCCGGGGTTGGCTGAGCGCGGTTTGAAGAAGCTGTACGGTGTGGCTGATGAGGCGCGCGTCCCCGAGCCCGATGCTGACAGCACGGATTCCAGCTCTGCCGAGCATGAGGACGCACCCGTTCTTCCCGCCGCTGTTGAGGAGCTGTCCTTCCGTTTCCGCCGCGTTCTGCAGCCCTTCTTTACCAAGCGTCCGCCGGTACCCGAGCAGTTCAAGCTCAACCGCGGCAAGGTCTATATGCTCTCTTCGGGCGATTTTTCGCCGCAGAACGTGCTGATTGGCTCGGCGGACGGCGCGCAGGTGCGCATGGTCGATGCGGAGGGCACCTGCCTGCACCACCGCGGCTTCCCCTTCGTTGAGGCGATGCTGGGCTTCCCATCCTCACCGGAGTACCCGCGCTACCGGGTGGATCGTAAGAAGGCGCTGCCGGCGCTGTACTCTGCGCTGTTCGAGGACGCCCCACTGGATGAGCACCTGGCGGAGGATTTGGCGGTGTGCACGGCGGTAACCGTGTGCGCTCTACTGGAACTGTACTCTTCTTCGGCACGCTCCGGCTTGTTACCTCGTATTCGCCGTGAGGGTGCGCAACTGATGCGCCTGCTGCTGGAAATCGCTGGTTCTCAGGATGCAACCCTCGCCGAGTTCGCGAACCGTCTGGGGGCCGCTGAATAAGCAGCAGAGTAAACAGCGGATATAGCTTTCGACAAGGCGTTTTATAAAGCTCAAAAACGTAAGGGTGAGCCCGCTACAGAGTATGTCTGTAGCGGACTCACCCTTTTAACTCATTGATGGAAGCCTTAGGCGGAGCGACCTACTCATCCTAGACCAGAGCCGCCAACTACCAGAGCTCGTCATCCGCACCGTAGTCGGCAAGTTCCTCACGAATCACCGACATCGACACCGAGGAGGAGTACCCGCGGCGAGCCAGCATCCCCAGTAGTCGGCGGGTCACCTTATCCTTTTCGGCACGGTCGCTCAGGTCCATACCGGGGCGCAGCTTCTTACGCACCAGCTCGGCGGCGTCCTCACGTTCCTGCTCGTCGGTGCGCTGAGCCAGTGCGTTCTCTGCCTCTTCACCGCGCACCCCGCGTTCAGCGAGCTCACGACGCAGCGCGGCGCGGGAGAGCTTCTTGGTGCGGCTCTTCTGTGCCACAAACATTTGGGCGTATTCGGCGTCGTCAATGAGTTTTGCCGCCTCAAACTTATCGAGCAGCGGCTCAATGAGCTCCGCCTCGAAGCCTTCTGCCTGCAACTTCTTACGCAGCTGACCTCGGGTTTTTGCCGAGTACGCCAGCTGGTTGTACACGATGGTTTTAGCGCGAGTGTAGGGGTCTGTTTCTTCCGCGGCGCGGGCGGTACGCACCTTCTGCTTCCAGGAAGGCACGTTGCTTTCCGACGGTGAGGAAGCATGTCCTATCTGAGAGCCGCCCGGTTGGAAGCCCCGAGCTCGAGAACCGCCCTTTGGGGAACCCGCCGAAGCGGCACGGCTCTTTCCGGTACCAACGCCCTGCGCCTCTTCCTCAGCAATGCCGCGAATGAGTGCTTCTTCAGCCGGGGTGAGTTCTTCGTTCAAGCTGCTTCCTTCCCTGAATAGGTTGCTCCCCGAGCCGCGGCCGGTTGGACTCTTGCGGGTTTCCTCATCGTCACTGCGAGCTCCGAAGGCGGGCGCGTAGGGCGAACGGCTCCGCATTTTCTCTTCCTGCGCCGCGCTCATACGACGGAACCCACGCTTGTAGTCTGTGTTCTTGGAGGCACGCGAAGAGTTGCGTTTCTTCTGCTTATCCCGCTGAGCTGCTTGCCGCTCAATCTCTTCCTTTTCTTCGGCGGTGAGCCCCGACCCGATGGATGCGGCACCGGCTCGACTCATACGGCCAGCCGCCATGGGGCGCGGCTCGGCACCGCCGGGGGTGAAGGCACGAACGGGCGCTTCGTCAATGGAGACGGCGGGCAGGTTCGGGTCAACGAGCAGGCTACGACGCGGGGGCTCGCTACTTTCTTCGGAACTGCCATCTTTAAAGTTGGCGGGCGCAGCTTTCAGGAGCATCTCGGGTACGCGGAACTCCCCCGCGTAGTCGCCGCCGTTATCGCGGGCGATGCTTTCTTCAACAAAGCCGTGCGCGGCGGGGTGCCAGTCCGGGAACTCCTCAGCGGCTACCGAATCCGCGGCCCTGTTCCGCGCCCACTTTTTGGGTCCGTTTTCTCTAGCCGATGGCTTCTTCTTAGGCGTAGGCTTTTCAGCCTGCCGCGCTTTCGGCTTGGTTTTTTGGGGTGAGGGTTCTTGACCCCCAAGCGTCTCCGCTATCGCTTCTGCAGGTGCTACTTCGTCCGAGGGTACCCAATATTCCCCTACGTACTTAGGCTCTGCCGGATACTGAGGTTCAACCTCATAAGGAGGCTCGTCAGGGTACGGGGGTTCATCCTGATACGGGGGCTCTCCGACAGCAGGAAGCGTAACAGCAGGAGGCGCCTCCCAGCTGAGGGTGGGCTCCGCCAGGGCGGTAGGCGCCTCAAAATTGAGCGCTTCGAAGCCGCCTACCTCAACAGGCGGGGCTGCCGGTTCAAAGGAAATAGCGGTCTCAAAGGAAACAGACGTAGAGAATGCAGAGTCTTGGAAGGCTGAACCTTCCAGAGCCAAGGAACCGAAGTGCGGTTCGGTCGCATCCAGCGCCGCAAAACCGGCATCGTCGTCACGCGCGCTGTTTTGCTCGTGCTCTTCATGACCGTGCTGTTCCGTCATGCTCAGTTCCTCCTTTGCCCTGTATTGGATCGTTTATTGACGGGTCGCTGTTGACCCGTGCACCAGACTATACGGCGCTCCCCCATTGTAACGAGGCGCTGTCTCGGCACCCCCGATACTCTCTTTAAAGCACTCTCCGTTAACGACAGATTGCCGTGCACCGTGCGGAATGCACAGCACACGGCAATCAGTCGTGGCGTTAGCAAGAAGCTACGCGGGCCGGTTTAGAAGTCCTCAGCCAGCTCGTCCAGCGGGTCGTTACCCTCGGATTCAGAAGCAACTGCCTGCTCTTCAGCTTCTTCCTCAATGATGCCCAGCTTCACCAGAACCTTGTACTGCAGTTCCTCGGTGAGCTCGGGGTTGTCCTTGAGCAGCTTACGAACGTTCTCACGGCCCTGACCCAGCTGCTCACCATCGTAGGTGAACCATGCGCCGGACTTCTTGACGATGTCGTTCTCCACCGCCAGGTCCAGGATGCCACCCTCAACGGAGATGCCCTCACCGTAGAGGATGTCGAACTCAGCCTGCTTGAAGGGCGGAGCCATCTTATTCTTCACAATCTTGGCGCGGGTGCGGTTACCGATCGGGTTAGCGCCGTCCTTGAGGGTCTCAATGCGGCGGATGTCGATACGGACCGAAGCGTAGAACTTCAGTGCCTTACCACCGGTGGTAGTTTCGGGAGAGCCGAAGAAGACACCAATCTTCTCACGCAGCTGGTTGATGAAGATTGCGGTGGTGCCGGTTGCGGAGAGGCGGCCGGTAATCTTACGCAGAGCCTGGCTCATGAGGCGAGCCTGCAGGCCCACGTGGGAGTCACCCATGTCACCTTCAATTTCGGCGCGGGGTACCAGTGCTGCAACGGAGTCGACGACCACGATATCAACGGCGCCGGAACCAACCAGCATGTCCATGATCTCCAGTGCCTGCTCGCCGGTGTCGGGCTGAGAGACCAGCAGCTGGTCGATGTCCACACCCAGCTTAGCCGCGTAGATCGGATCCAGTGCGTGCTCGGCGTCGATGAACGCCGCCACGCCGCCTGCCTTCTGAACGTTCGCTACAGCGTGCAGTGCAACGGTGGTCTTACCAGAGGACTCGGGACCGTAAATCTCGATGACGCGGCCACGGGGCAGGCCGCCAATACCCAGAGCTGCATCCAGAGCGATAGCGCCGGTGGAGATCACCTCAGTCTTGGTGATTTCCTTATCACCCAAGCGCATGACCGCGCCCTTGCCGTAATTCTTATCGATCTGTGCCATCACGGCTTCAAGTGCCTTGGCGCGACCCTCTTCGGGAACGCGAGCTACGCTCTGAGACTTGGTGTTCTTAGCCACGGTAGTACCTCGTTCTTTGTGTTGTCAGTGGTTGACGGGAGTAATGTTTCTTCGGAATCGGTGGGACTCGTAATCGAGACCTCGAAGGTTTTGGCCTACCGGTTCCTTCTGAGACTACTCTAGGGTCACAGCCTGACAGGATAAGGCCATTTTTTAAAATCTGTGGAAAACTTTGAAGACTTTTCCAAAAAATTCCTGATGTGGAAAAGTCTAGCATGAGTCGAACAAAATTACGACCCGGTTTCGAATAAATCGGATAGGGTTTCGGCATATATTTTCGAAAAACCCGGATTCTCGGCTAATTATTCGAAAATACTTCCCGCACAGGCGCCAGCACTCGAACAATTGCCAGGGAACAGCTGGTAGGCACCGCACAGGCGCTAGAACACGCCAGGCTCACTACCTAGCGCAACGGCTCCTTATCGGGACCCAGGCGGCGTTCCTGCGGAATCTCCTGCTCCTCACAAATCGCAAGCCACACATCCTTCGGGTTAACGCCCTGATCCAGCGCCTCCGCAGCGGTCACATGACCCAACGACCCCAGCACCAAGTCACGCGCCAGCACCGGAGCATACCCGGCACCGAACTCATACTCCATACACACCCAAAACTCGCTCAGCTTCACAAGCGCTCCTTCCTCTTCACCGCTAGTTTGCTTCATAATTCGTCACATCGCCCGAGAATAAACTGAGAATAAGCGATGCCGCACACCACCTTACGGGGATGCACGGCATCGCTTCACATTTAGCGCGGCATGTGCCGCCTTGCGTTACTTCGAGAGAATGTAGTAATCGCTCTTGTACTGCTCAGACATCTCAGCCGGAACAGTATCCGGAATCTGAACACCCTCGAGAACTGCCATACGATCAGCAACCTCACGCAACATCTGGGACATCGGAATATCCAGAGCCTGGCAAATCCATGCCAGCAGTTCGGAGGAAGCTTCCTTCTGACCGCGCTCAACTTCGCTCAGGTAACCGAGGGAAACACGGGCACGCTGGGAAACCTCGCGCAGGGTGCGACCCTGACGCTGGCGAACATCGCGAAGAACCTCACCGATTGCCTGTCGCAGGGGAACAACCTTAGCTTCCTCAACGACCGGGGCGACCTGTCGGGGGGTCTCCTCGATTTCCTTCCACTTAGTAATGCCATTAATCGATACACGCTGCTTAGCCATGAGCTTCTATATCACTTTCCTGAGTAGGTATTCCCGACGCGCGGGACTGTACAGAATAAGCCTAACTGATTTTTGGAGCGTGAGCTAGGTGCCCCGCCACTTTCGTCTTCTTCTTACGGCTTGTATCTATTCAAACAGACGAACCTATGCCTTTATTCCTGCGGAGCTGAAAGAACCCTGTGAATATATTTGAACCGTAAAATTTTTTCTCAGGTAGGCGCTGCACAGATGATTACACAGCCATTCCAGGCGCCACACAGCACAGTCTAGCCGAGTCGCTACGCCAGCTCATTCTCCAGAACCCCCACCAGCACCACCGCGCACCGCACGCGCCAGCAGAGCAATCGCATCCGCGCTCGCCGCCTCACGAATCTGCGCCCGATCCCCCGAATAGTGCCGCTCAAACACCTCAGAACCGGACGGAGAACACACACCAATATAGACCGTACCCACCGTCTGACCATCCGCAGGATCAGGACCGGCAACACCCGTGGTCGACACCGCATAATCAGCACCGCACACACGCGCCGCACCGACCGCCATCTGCACCGCCACCGCAGGATGCACCGCCCCCTCACGCGCCAGCAGCTGAGCATCCACACCCAACACCTGAGCCTTCACCTCGTAGGCATAGGAAATCACTCCGCCACGGTAATACGCGGATGCGCCCGGCACCGTACAAATCGCGCCGCCCACATCCCCGCCGGTCAGCGACTCAGCCGTTGCCACCAGCACCGGCCCCTCCTGGGAGGCACGCAACCGCACCGCATCACGGAGCAGCAGAGCCGCCGCCTCCGGGGTACCGGAGAAAACCTCAGCAGGATCAAGGGACGGAGCATCTTCAAGTATGAGGGGAACCATTATTCTCTCCTTTCAGCGGCGAACCGCCGACCAAAACCTCACGCGGCACACAACGCACCGCAGGTACAGCGAAGGGGAGCAGCACACGCCACTCCCCCCTCGCCTCTAATGACCGCCGCCCTGGGAGGCCTGAGCCTGCAACCAGTTACGACGCAAAATATACGCATCACGCACATACACCAGGCCGGTCCACACGGTAATCGCGGTGACCGCGCCCATCAGAATCCAACCAGGAATCAGCCACCCAAGACCCAGCTGACCCAGCGGCAGAAGCATCAGCACCAGCGCCACCGTCTGTAGCACGGTCTTAATCTTGCCGCCCTTGCTAGCGGCCATCACACCGTACTTAATGATGAACAGACGCATGATTGTAATGCCCCACTCGCGCAGCAGAATCACAATCGTGACCCACCACCACAGCTCACCCAGCGTCGACAGCACAATAAACGCCGCGCCGGTGAGGAACTTATCGGCAATCGGGTCAGCAATCTTGCCGAAGCTCGTAATCAGATTACGCGAGCGCGCCAGATAGCCGTCCGCCCAGTCCGTGAGCATGGCAAGAATGAAAATAATCCACGCCAACCAGCGGTGCATCGAATCTGCGGCACCAAAAGTACCACCCGTAACCAGGGCAACAATGAAGAAAGGAACCGCAATAATACGCAGAACCGTCAACACATTCGGTACATTCCAGTTCGAAGGCTTCGCTGCGCTGACCGCACCTGCGGGTGCGGAATTGCGAGCTTCACTCATAACGGCTCCTTACGGGTAGATCGCTTTCGACGGTGAGAGACCGCGTACGCGCCGACACCTAAACGTATCGGGGATACGCAAACACCCCCGTACCATCCATTATACGTGTGCCGTAGCAGACATCACGGGGACAATGCGGGGTGCATGTCGCGGGTTCACTCAGCTGAGTGGGCAGGGCGCTGGAGGACTAGCGGCCAGTCAGCTGCCAGGCGTCCTCTGAACCCTCATCATCGGGCTCATCGAAATAGTCGGTGACCGCTTCACCCGGGTCCACCGCATTCGCGTACGGGTCGGCAGCCGGAGGCTCCTCACCGCGAATACGTGCCAGGGTCACCTGCAGGTCATCCGGGCGGATCAGCACCTCACGTGCCTTCGAGCCCTCCGAGGGGCCCACCACGCCCTGCGATTCCAGCAGGTCCATGATACGGCCAGCCTTCGCGAAGCCCATGCGCAGCTTACGCTGCAGCATCGAGGTCGAACCGAATTGGGTCGTAATCACAATCTCCGCCGCCTGTAACAGATCGTCGAGGTCATCGCCAATTTCCTCATCAATCTGCTTCTTCGCGGCAGAGACCATCACGTCCTCACGGTAGATGGTCGGCGCCTGTTGCTTCACGTGCTCAACCACTGCGTGAATCTCAGACTCAGACACCCACGCACCCTGAACACGCATCGGCTTCGAGGCACCCATTGGCAGGAAGAGTGCGTCACCCTGACCGATCAGTTTCTCGGCGCCGGGCTGATCCAGCACCACGCGAGAGTCCGTCACCGAGGAGGTCGCAAACGCCATACGAGACGGAACGTTCGCCTTAATCAGACCGGTCACCACATCCACCGACGGACGCTGGGTTGCCAGCACCAGGTGAATACCCGCCGCACGCGCCAGCTGCGTAATACGAACAATCGCTTCTTCCACGTCACGCGGAGCGACCATCATCAGGTCGGCGAGCTCGTCAACAATCACCAGCAGGTACGGGTACTCGTGCACCGTGCGCTTACTACCGGGATCGGGCTGAACCTTACCCTCACGCACCGCCTTATTGAAGTCGTCCACGTGCTTATAGCCGTAATGGGCGAGGTCATCGTAGCGGGCGTCCATCTCACGAACCACCCACTGAAGAGCCTCAGCTGCCTTCTTCGGGTTCGTAATGATGGGCGTAATCAGATGCGGAATGCCCTCGTAGGCGGTGAGCTCCACACGCTTCGGGTCGACCATCACCAGGCGCACCTGGTCCGGGGTTGAACGCATCAGAATCGAGGTAATCATCGAGTTCACAAACGAAGACTTACCGGCACCGGTCGCACCAGCGACCAGCATATGCGGCATCTTTGCGAGGTTGGCCAGCACGAAGCCGCCCTCAACGTCCTTACCCACACCCATGACCATCGGGTGGTGGTTCGCATGAGCCTGTGAGGAACGCAGCACGTCACCCAGCGCAACGGTCTCACGGTCCGTATTCGGAATCTCAATACCAATAGCAGACTTACCCGGAATCGGGGACAGAATACGAACATCCGGGCTCGCCACAGCGTACGCAATATTCTTGCTCAGCGCGGTCACACGCTCCACCTTCGTGGCGGGACCCAGTTCAATCTCATAGCGGGTCACGGTCGGGCCGCGCGAGAAGCCGGTGACCTGCGCATCCACCTTGAACTGCTCCAGCACATTCGTCAGAGCCTCAACCACATGCTCGTTGACCTCGGAAGATTCCTTGGCGGGAGGACCAGCAACCAGTAACTCCTCCGAGGGCAGCACATAGGTGCCGCGGGAGGACTGCACAACCTGCTCGCCGCGCGCCTGCTCGGTGGTTGCCACCTGAGTATTGTTCTGCAGCGGGCGGGATGCGCCAGCCTCAGGCGCTCGCGAAGCCGCGGGAGCCACGTTCTTCGGATGCGCACCCGGCGAGTGCATGCGGGTCGGAATCGGAGGCTGAGCCGCGGGGGCAACAGGAGCCTGGGGTGCAGAAACCGGGGCCGCCGACCGTGCTGCAGGCTGTGCAGAGTTAACTACCTGGTGGTGCTTCGTCTGCGGTGCAGCTTCCTCAGAAGCGCCGAAGCCATCGTATGCTTCAACGTCAAAGAGGGGCTCCTCGCCAGGAATACGGTTCACGCGGCCATTCGCCACGGCGGCACGCTGCACCTGGTCCAGGCGGGCTGCGGGTGCATCCGATGCCTCAACATCGAAGAGGTCCGGGCTGCTCGAATACGCACTGTTCTGCGCAGAAGTACCCTGCGCAGCCGGTGCCTGGTTGAGGCGGCCCGGCAGACGGGACAGGCGGTTCGGCTTAGCCGCCGGGCGCGCCTGCTGAGCGGATCCCTGTGCAGAGTCCACGGGCTGTACCGGCATCTGCGTGGTCTCCGGGTGAGTCTCATCCACCACGGCGCTCACGAATGCTTCATCACCGGCGTACTCGTCCAGGGAAGAATCCGTCGACGCAGCGGGAGCAATGCCCAACCAACCGCGCAGACGAGCGAACAGGCCGCCAGACTTCGGAGCCGTACGTGCCGGCTTCTCATCCTCGTACAGGTAGCTACGGTCGTGCTCCTCAGCGTTCAGATTCACGGTCTGAGTTGCATCCGAAGGGCTGTCCTTCACGGAGGTTCGAGTCGTGCCGTTGGGCTTCTCACCCAGAGCCAGACCGACCATGTGCAGGGTACGCGGCACCACCTGACGAATCGGAGTATTCGTCAGAACCATCAGACCGGCAATACCCAGCAGCAGATGAATCAGAATCTCAACGAACGCAATACCGCCGCTCACACGCACAATGGGGGTGCCCAGCAGAACGCCAGCCACGCCTCCACCAGCCCAGACGGCGTCAAAACCATCCGCGAAGGTCGGGTGACCCGCATGGCGGGCAAAGAACAGGGAGGTCGCCACCAGTATAATGAAGGAGCCCACCGCCACGCGGTTATTACGTTTAATGAGGTCAGGTCCACGGAAAATGCACCACGCCATGATAAGGCAGAACACCGGAATCAGCAGGGCACCCTGACCGAAAATACCGCCCAGCATGGTGTGCCAGGCATCCAGCGGCGCTCGCAACAAACCGAGGGAGGTATGGGAACGCCAGTTGTACCACTCCACCCCTGCGCTAATCATGCCAAACAGCAGGATGGTGAGCGCGCCACCGTCACGGCGGTCTTCGGGCGCAAGGTCGGTGCGCACCGCACCAATGGAGCGGAAGAGCCCACCGATAGCGTGAGCTATACTCAGCCAGACGGAGGAGATAGCGCCCGCTACAGGGTTCGCTGTGTTGGCACCGCGCTGGGCGCCGCCTCGGGAGGTGGTGCGCTTGCGGGTGGTCTTTTTAGTGTTTGCTTTAGTAGAGGTCGTGTTACGACCCTTCGTGGTCCGTGGAGCCATACCTTTTAGGGTATCAACCTTCCCGTTAATGTACCGATTCTTTCGTTATCAGTGAGCTAAAAAGTGCACCTCGCCCGGCGCCTATGTGGGCATTGATAGGGCGCTGATAAGGCGCTTCTCCCCCTCCCCACTGCGTTCGCTTTCGCGTAGCTTTCGCGCATACGTTCTGCAGATACACAGCAGGCGGAGCCGACACAACGTATCGACCCCGCCTTTTCGCTATGACAGGCAGCTAGCCTCGCGCAGAGTATTAGTTCTTCGCGGCCTTCGAGGTGTTCTCAACAACCACGGGAACAATCATGGGCTTGCGGCGCAGACGGCGAGAAATCCAGGCGCCGATGGTGCGGCGCACAATCTGCTGCAGCTGCTGCACGGTGTGCACCTTCTCCGGTGCGCGGTGCAGAGCATCCTCCAGAGCGGCAGTAATCTTCGGAACAATCTCGTCAAAGACCGAGTCGTCCTCAGCGATACCGCGAGCATGAATATCCGGGCCGGTCACCACGCGCTTAGTTGCGCGGTCAATGACGGTCACAATGGACACGAAGCCCTCTTCGCCCAGGATGCGGCGGTCCTTCAGATCGCTCTCGGTGACCTCACCGACAGAGCGGCCGTCAACGTACAGGTACTCGCAGGGAACCTCGCCCACCACAGAGGCCACGCCATCGCGCAAATCCACGACGGTGCCGGACTCGCAGAGCAGCACGCTCTTCTTCGGAACACCGGTCTCCATCGCCAGGTCGCCGCTGGCAATCAGGTGGCGAACCTCACCGTGAACCGGCATAACGTTCTTCGGCTTGAGAATGTTGTAGCAGTACAGCAGCTCACCCGCAGCAGCGTGACCGGAAACGTGAACCTTCGCATTGCCCTTGTGCACCACGTTAGCTCCCAGCTTCATGAGGGCGTTAATGATGCGGAAGACGCTGGTCTCGTTACCGGGAATCAACGAGGATGCGAGCACCACGGTATCGCCAGGCTCAATTTGAATCTTGTGGTCACCGTTCGCCATGCGCGACAGTGCCGCCATCGGCTCGCCCTGCGAACCGGTGCACATCATCACGATCTGGTCGGGGCGATAGTCATCGACCTTCTTCAAGTCCACCAGCACGTTCGCGGGAACCTTCAGGTAGCCCAGCTTCTCAGCAATGGTCATGTTACGCACCATGGAGCGGCCCACGAGCACGACCTTACGGCCACGCTCAGCGGCTGCATCCAGCACCTGCTGCACTCGGTGAACGTGCGAGGAAAAGGACGCCACAATAATGCGACCGCTTGCGTCACGGAAAACGTTCGATAGCACCGGACCGATATGCTTCTCGGTCGGGGTGAAGCCGGGAACCTCAGCGTTGGTGGAGTCCGGCAGGAACAGGTCCACGCCCTCCTCGCCCAGGCGGGCGAAGTGGCGCAGGTCGGTGATACGGCCATCCAGCGGCAGCTGGTCCATCTTGAAGTCACCGGTGTGCAGGACCTTACCCGCCTGGGTGCGGATGTAGACAGCCAGCGCATCCGGAATCGAGTGGTTCACGGCAACGAACTCACACTCAAACGGGCCGAAACGCTCCACCTGGTGCTCCTTCACCGCGAGGGTGTAGGGCTTGATGCGGTGCTCGGCGAGCTTCGCCTCAACCAGCGCCAGGGTCAGTTCGGAACCAACCAGGGGGATATCGGGGCGGCGGCGTAGCAGGTAGGGAACCGCGCCAATATGGTCCTCGTGGCCGTGGGTCAGAACCATGGCAACGACGTCGTCCAGACGGTCAACAATGTAGCTGAAGTCGGGCAGGATTAGGTCCACGCCGGGCTGGGACTCTTCGGGGAAGAGCACGCCACAGTCAACAATCAGCAGCTTGCCGTTAATTTCGTACACGGTCATATTACGACCGACTTCGCCCAAACCGCCCAGGGGCACCACGCGCAGGGTGTCCTTCTTCAGGCGGGGCGGGAGGGGAAGATTCGCTTCAAAGACGCTCATCGTGTGTCTCCTCTTTCTTCTATGTTTTCTTGTGATGTCTGTGATTCGTAGGCGATGCTTCGTACCGCAAGCACTCCAGCGGGTTCGGCTCTCACGTGCCGAGGCTGCGGAAGTGCTGCCGGTGCGTCCAAATCACCGAAAGTATTAAAAGTATTGGGGACGTACTGCACGGGTGCCTCTGCCTAAGTTAAGTCCCTGCCTGAGTGGGGACCGAATCATTGGGCAGTAAACCGCGGCAATACGTCAGAGCGGACCCCTCACCCATTGCTAGGTGTGGAGTCCGCGTCCGTTGGCTATATCATGCCCCCCCCCGAAGGCGGGGTATGACGGTAGCCAAAATCCTCTATATATGCGCTCCCCGCACTATTGCGTGATTGGGCAGGCATCAAAGTTTAGGAGTTCTTCAGGGTGTGAGCGATACTCGAGGAGAGCAGGTCAGCTCGCATCGCCTGGGCAACATCCGGTTCGGAGAGTACGTGCGGCAGGCGAACGACAGGCTGGTCCAGTACACCCTGCCAGGAAAGAATTTCCTTGGCGGCAACGCAACCGGGGGCACGTCCCATGGTCGCTCGGACAATCGGAGTCAGTTCCAGGTGAAGACGCTGCGCTTCCACCAGATCCTGTGCAACGACAGCATCAATCAGGGCACGGAAGAGTGCGGGTGCCACATGTGCGGTCACCGAAACAAGGCCGACGGCACCCGTTGCCATCCAGGGAAGGGTCAGTCCGTCGTCGCCGCTGTAGTAGTGCAGGTCGGTGGTTGCCATGACTTCGGTTGCGGCACCGAAGTCTGCCTTGGCGTCTTTCACCGCTACAATACTATCAATTTCTGCCAGGCGATGGTAGGTTTCGGGTGCGATGGGGATGCCCGCACGACCCGGAATATCGTAAAGCATGACGGGGGTCTCAGTTGCCTTCGCAACGGTCGCAAAATGAGCGTAGACACCCGGCTGAGTCGGCTTGTTGTAGTACGGAGTCACGACCAGCAGGCCGTCCACACCAACCTTTTCGGCGCGGTGCGCCAGCTCAATAGTATGCGCGGTATCGTTCGAACCAACACCGGCAATAATCTTTGCTCGAGAACCAACAGTGTCCTTCACGATTTGGAAGACGCGCTCGTTTTCGTCATCGGTCATGGTGGAGTATTCGCCGGTGGTGCCGCAGACCACCAGGCCATCGTGGCCATTCTCCACAAGGTAGCTCGCCAGGTCTGCGACCTGCTTTTCGTCAACGGAGCCGTCCTTCGCGAAGGGGGTTACCATTGCGGTCAGAAGGCGACCGAAGACTGGTTCAACAAAAGTGCCGGGATTCGAAAGGTTCTCAGACATATGTCCAGAGTACGCCCGAACTGCAGATTTTTGCCACAGAGCGCATAAGTTTTCATATCTGTTCTACTATTCGGACTCTTTCAAACCCACGGTACTTTCGCGAAGGTTCACCCGCAGGGGCTATGAAACCGGGCGCGAAGCCTCAGCGTTATCAACCACACATCAAAAAAAATATGCGGCATTGAGAATGAATCACCGCGGCTACGCCTAGTGAATAGCCTTCGCCTGACGGCCCGAACGCAATGCCCACGCGTTACGCATTGCCGCACGGGCACGCTTGCGCTCACCACCCGCATCGTACATGCACGACAAGTTGAACCACGCCTTCCAGTTATTCGGCTCCTGCTCCACCGCCTCCGCGAAGCTCTCAAACTCCGCAGCCGCAGCCTCACGGTCCACACGGCCGGAGGGGGTGCGCGGCAGGTTATCCTCCACCAGCTCGTTCGAAGCCGCCAATTCCCGAGCCATACGCTGAATACGGGCGCCGAAAAGCACCTCACGCACCAGCGCCCACGCGCCCAGAATCGGCAGCAAAATCATACCCGCACCAAGCACAATGCCAGCCACCGAACCGGAAGCCAGCATCACAAAGCCCTGTTGCGCAATATGCGCCAAATACAGGGTCAGTAGGGCGCAAGTCATTGCCGCGAAGGTCTTACCCCAACCGCCGGCATCCACCGCAACGAAGACGGCGCTAAAAATCAGTACGCCCAAAATCAAAGCACGCACCGTCAGCGGCAGCGGCAGAATCAGCACAGTCAGCACCATCAGCGCACAGGCGCAGACAGCCCACAAACGCAGGGAAGTCCACCAGGGGCCACGGCTACGCGCCTCAGACGGAGCCGACGAAACCTCGTGTGAAGTCTGTTCAGACAATACTCTCTCCTAGGACAAATCCATGTAGGCGTCCAAGCCCACGCTCAAACCGGGATACGCCGCCACCTCACGCACACCCAACAGCACGCCGGGCATAAAGGAGGCACGGTCAAAGGAATCATGACGAATCACGAGCTGCTGACCGGGGTCTCCCAGCAGAATCTCCTGGTGCGCCACCATGCCGCGCAGACGCACCGCGTGTACGTGAATATCGTCGACCACTGCGCCACGCGAGCCCAAAGGATCGGAAGTGGTGGCATCGGGGCTTACACCCACGCCAGCCTCCGTACGGGCAGCAGCCACCTTGCGGGCAGTATGCACAGCGGTACCGGAGGGGGCGTCCACCTTATTCGGGTGGTGAATCTCAATAATTTCTACAGATTCGAAGTAGCGTGCCGCTTTCGCCGCAAACTCGGTGGCGAGGATCGAACCAATCGCGAAGTTCGGGGCGATGAGCACACCCACCTCGGTGTGCTCAGCCAGTAGCGCTCTCAGGGACTCCAGGCGTTCGGGGGTCCAACCGGTCGTACCAACCACAGCGTGCATACCATGCTCCACCGCGAAGCGCACATTTGCTTCGCTGGATTCAGGAACGGTCAGGTCAATAACAATCTCTGCGCCGGCATCGACCAGCTCCTGCAGGTCGTCGCCGCGGCCCAGCGCCGCCACCAGGTCCATGTCTGCGGAGGTGTTGACGGCACGCACCGCCTCGGAACCCATGCGGCCCGCAGCACCGAGTACCGCTACCTTCCAGATTTTTTCATCAACCTCGTGGGTCATGATTCTCTCCTCCGTAACTTGTTGGCGCCCCGACGATGGGGGTTGTGACGTACAGCCTCTATTATCCCCTCTGTGGGCACGGTGCACGCCATCGCACACACAGGGTGAGATACCCTGCGGAACCTCAGCAGTATAAAAACGAAGTATTATGTGCGTCATATACGGGTATTTATATGTCATCTAAAGGGAACAAACATATAATTAGCAAGTATTTCTATAATTTCCGTCCTACGGAGTACACAAACAGTATGAAGTCCCTCTTTACCTCCTCCGTGCGTCCAGATGAGGCTAACCGGCGTTATATTCTGCCGGGTTTGGACGGCCTGCGAGCAATCGCTGTGCTCCTCGTGATGGTGTACCACTTCTGGCCCACCGTACTACCCGGCGGCATGATCGGCGTAGATATTTTCTTCGTCATCTCCGGTTTCCTGATTACTTCCCTGCTTCTACGTGAAGGTACACTCACCGGCAAAATTGCCCTGGGTAGCTTCTGGATTCGCCGTGCCCGCCGACTGCTTCCCGCCATTGCCCTGCTGATTCTGGTCATGGGACCGGTCAGCCTGCTCGTTGGCGGCGATATTCAGGTGAACCTGGGTCGACAACTTGCCGGTGCGGCGACCTTCTCGTCCAACTGGATTTCCATTTTTTCCGGTAACGACTACTTCGCGCAGACTTCCCCGGAGCTTTTCACGAACTTCTGGTCCCTGGCAGTGGAAGAACAGTTCTACGTGGTCTGGCCCCTGCTGATTGTTAGCGCTGGCATACTGTTGCGCCGTTCATGGCGTCGTTTCAGCGTGGTCATGGTGCTTGGTATTATTGCATCGCTGAGCACTGCCACCGCACTGCTGATGTCCGGCTCCCCCATTAGCCGCATCTACTACGGCACTGACACTCACCTCTACGGTCTGCTACTCGGCGCCCTGCTGGCGTTCGCTCGCCCCTGGTCCCTGTATCCCCCGCTACAGCAGTCCGTACTGTACCGCGTAGCTCAGCCCTTCGGTCTGGTCGCTTTCGCCCGCGTCATGATTAGCTGGTTATCCCTATTCGCGCTGATTCCCTACGCAATTCTGGTTCCTGAGTCTGCACCCGGAGCGATTCCCTGGGGTCTGTTCGGTGCCTCCCTGTTGGCGCTGGGCGTAATTCAGGGTATGTTACCCGATATGCTTGCTGGCGCCTCCGAAATGTTGCGCCGCCTACTGAACTTCGCTCCCCTACGCTGGGTGGGCGAGCGCTCCTACGGCCTGTATCTGTGGCATTGGCCGCTTGCTGTAGTGATGCATTATGTGCTGGGCGCGGATCGCTCCCCGCTGGTGAACGCGGGCGTTTTTGTTGCGACCTTCGTTATTGCAGAGATGTCGTACCGCTGGGTTGAGACCCCGATTCGCCGCTACGGTTTCCGAGGTAGTGCTAACCGTGTGGTGGCGGCCTTCCAGTCCTCGCGCACTAAGTTCCTGCCGGTTTCGGTCGCCCTTGCGGCTGTCGTGGCGGCTGCTTCAACCGGTCTGGCGGTATACACCGCTCCGGCAATGACTACCGCCCAGCAGTCCGTTGAGGATGGCAAGCGTGCCGCCGTTGAGCGTCTGAAGGCACGTCAGGAGGCGCAGGCTGCGAGCGCATCAGCAAGCGCAAGCGCTACGGGTAAGGATACAAAGGCTTCCGCAAGCCCCTCAGCTTCGAAGGAAGCGACCGGTTCCGTGAACTCTTCACAGGTGACTATTGTGGGTGACTCCATTGTGGTGGCAGTATCCCCCGAGCTGTACGACAAGATGCCCGAAGCATCCATCGATGCGGCGGAGGGACGCACCATCGCCAAGGCTCTGCCGATTATTAAGTCCATGGGAGCCAGCGGCCAAATCCGTAAGACCTTCGTGCTGTCGGTGACCGCGAACTCGACCATTCTGGACGGTCAGCTCGACGAGGTTCTGGCGGCTATGCCCGCCGATTCTAAACTGGTGCTGGTCACCGGTTACGGCCCGCGCAACCTAACCTGGATTGACTACTCGAACGGTAAGATTCACGAGTTTGCGGCTCAGCATTCTAATCGTGTGATTATTGCGGATTGGAACTCTGCGATTCGCCAGGCTCTGCAAACTCAGAATGGTCTTCTCACCTCCGATGGTGTTCATCCGGAGGCAGCCGGCCAGGAACTCTACGCTCAAGTGCTGATGGAGGCTATCGCCAAGGCACAGAAGTAGCGTGCAGAAGTAGCCCTCAGAGGTAGTGTTCTGGGGTAGCTTTTCGATTCTGCCGCTCATGCTGAGCGTCAAGAGCATGGACGGCAGAGTGCCCCGGAAGCACTTCTCGGAAACGCCTCTGCAATAGGACCGATACAAACCAAATGCCCGTTCCCTCCCCGCTTTAGTGGGGTGTGGAAACGGGCATTCTATGCCGTAAGCATTGAGCGTTAGCGCACGATGGTGGTAATCATCTGCTGCTGCCCCAGGTACGCCGCCAGGTCGCGCACCTCCTCCAGAGAGACCGCACGGATCTTCTCCAGCAGTTCATCGGTGCTGGTGAACAGACCCGAGTCCAGCTCGGCGCGGCCCAGGCGGGACATGCGCGAACCCGAATCCTCGCTACCGAGCACGGTGGAACCAGCCAGCTGGCCGCGGACCTTCGTCAGCTCCTCTTCGGTAATACCGGCGGTGGCGAGCTTATCGAACTCGTAGCCCATGACCCCGCGCACCTGCTCGGTCTTAGCGGGTAGGCAGCCTGCGTACATGCCGAAGTAGCCGGCGTCCGAGTACGCACCGGAGAACGCAAACGTGCTGTATGCCAGACCGCGCTTCTCACGAATCTCCTGGAACAGACGCGAGGACATACCCGCACCGAACGCGCTGGTCAGTACGCTCATCGCGTAGCGGCGGTCATCCCCGGCAATAATGCTCGGGCAGCCCATCACAATGTTGGTCTGTTCGAAGCCTTTCTCCACCTCACGCAGCTCGCTCAGCGGAACAATGCCGCTGTCGGTACGTACGCGACGCGGTGCCGGTGCCACACCCTCCTGTAGGTTCCAGCCGTAGCGGGTCAGTGCCTCCAGCACGAGGCGGACCATAGTGCTGTGTTCCAGCGAACCGGCGGCAGAAATAACCAGGCGGTCCGGGGTGTAGTAGCGCTTGTAGTGCTCCCACACGGCGTCACGCGGCACCTCGGTAATCTCCAGCGGGGTACCGCCAATGGGTCGGCCCAGCGGGTTCTCACCCATGAGCTGCTCCACAAAGTTTTCGAAAGCAACGTCGGTCGGGTCGTCCTGGTCCATGGCGATCTCTTCGAGGATCACACCGCGTTCCTGCTCAAGATGAGCCGGATCCAGCAGGGCGTTGGTGACCATATCGGTGATGACGTCCACCGCCATGGGCGCGTCATCGTCGAGCACACGCGCGTAGTAGCAGGTGTGTTCCTTAGCGGTCAGCGCATTGGATTCACCGCCTACCGCATCGAAAGATGATGCGATGTCCAGGGCGGTGCGGGTGCCGGTGCCTTTGAACAGCAGGTGCTCCAGGAAGTGGGTGGAACCAAGCATGCCGGGGGCTTCGTCTCGGGAGCCGACTCCGACCCAGAATCCGATAGATACGCCGCGGGTACCGGGCATTTTTTCGGTAATCACGCGTACGCCACCGGGCAGGATGGAGCGGCGCACCTCGTTACCGCCTACACCCTCGTAGATGAGGCGGCCATGCTCGTAGTTGAGCTCTTCGGCAATGGCCTCAAGCTCGACGGGTAGGGAAATAGACATAGAGAGAAGAACCTTTCAACAGGTACATCTGAAGGTAAGCATTTCTGTCCCACTACCTGTAGGCAGTCCCACAGTTGGTGGGGCGGGTGAGCGTCAAAAGATGCAGGACAAGCACAGCGAAGGGGCGCCCGGTGCATCCGGCGGGGAATGAACCGCACCGGGTGCGCCGAACGCCCCTCATCACTTAGCGGGGGTTACGACTACTCGTCGTCGCCACCCTCAACGACCGGTGCCAGCGAGAGCTTGCCGCGGTCATCAATCTTGGTGATCTCCACCTGGACCTTCTGGCCCACGGAGACAACGTCCTCAGCGTCAACAACGCGCTTGCCGCCGTTGAGCTTACGCATCTCGGAGATGTGCAGCAGGCCGTCCTTACCGGGGGTCAGGGAGATGAACGCGCCGAAGTCGGTCACCTTCACCACGGTACCCAGGTAGCGTTCGCCCACCTCGGGAACCTGCGGGTTAGCGATAGCGTTCACCGCCGCACGGGCAGCCTCGGCGGAGGGGCCGTCAGCTGCACCGATGTACACGGTGCCGTCGTCCTCAATGGAGATGTCTGCGCCGGTGTCTTCCTGGATCTGGTTGATCATCTTACCCTTGGGGCCGATGACCTCACCGATCTTGGCAACCGGGATCTTCACGGAAATAATGCGCGGTGCGAACTCGCTCATCTCATCCGGTGCGTCAATCGCGCTGACGAGCACCTCGAGGATGTGCAGGCGAGCCTCACGTGCCTGAGTCAGTGCGCCAGCGAGCACGGATGCGGGGATACCATCGAGCTTGGTGTCCAGCTGGATAGCGGTCACGAACTCGGAGGTACCTGCAACCTTGAAGTCCATATCGCCCAGTGCGTCTTCCGCACCGAGGATGTCGGTCAGGGCTGCGTAGCGGGTCTCGCCGTCAACCTCGTCAGAGACCAGACCCATTGCAATACCTGCAACGGGTGCGCGCAGCGGCACACCGGCGTTCAGCAGGGACAGGGTCGATGCGCAAACCGAACCCATGGAGGTCGAGCCATTGGAGCCCAGAGCCTCAGAGACCTGACGGATTGCGTAGGGGAACTCATCGCGGGAGGGCAGCACCGGGGTGATTGCACGCTCTGCGAGTGCACCGTGGCCGATTTCGCGGCGCTTGGGCGAACCCACACGGCCGGTCTCACCGGTGGAGTACGGCGGGAAGTTGTAGTGGTGGATGTAGCGCTTGGACTTGACCGGGTGCAGGGAGTCCAGCTGCTGCTCCATCTTGAGCATGTTCAGGGTGGTGATACCCATAATCTGGGTTTCGCCGCGCTCGAAGAGAGCGGAACCGTGAACGCGGGGCAGGATTTCAACCTCAGCGGTGAGCTGGCGGATGTCGGTCAGGCCGCGGCCGTCAATACGGACCTGCTCGGTGAGGATGCGCTGGCGAACCACGTGCTTGGTCAGGGCAGCAAATGCTACGGAGACCTCGTTGGAGCGCTCTTCGAATTCCTTGCCTTCGCCGGTGAGAGCTTCCATGAGCTCTTCCTGCAGCTCGGCGGCGGCTGCTTCGCGTTCCTGCTTGCCAGCGATGGAGTACACCTCTGCCAGGCGGTCTGCTGCGAATGCCTCAACTGCTGCGTCGACGTCCTCACCGTGGCCGCCGAAGAAGGGCAGTTCAAGGGCGGGCTTACCTGCGCGAGCCACCAGGTCAGCCTGTGCCTTGCACAGTGCTGCGATGAAGGGCTTAGCTGCTTCCAGACCCTCTGCCACGATCTCTTCGGTGGGGGCGGTCTGGCCGTCTTCCTTGATGAGCTTCCAGGAGTTGTCGGTTGCTTCCGCCTCAACCATCATGATTGCGACGTCTTCGGTACCGTCAGCCTTGGTGACGATACGGCCTGCAACAGCCATGTCGAAGACAGCGTTTTCCAGCTGGGAGTACTTGGGGAAGCAGACCCACTGACCGTCAATCAGTGCCATGCGCACGCCACCGATGGGGCCGTTGAACGGCGCACCGGACAGGGAGGTCGATGCGGATGCAGCGTTAATTGCGAAAGTGTTGTAGATTTCGTCCGGCTCATAGGTCAGGACAGTAACAACAACCTGCACCTCGTTGCGGATGCCCTTAGTGAAGGCGGGGCGCAGCGGGCGGTCAATCAGGCGTGCAGCCAGGATTGCTTCGGTGCTGGGGCGGCCTTCGCGGCGGAAGTACGATGCGGGGATCTTGCCGCCTGCATACATGCGCTCTTCCACGTCCACGGTCAGCGGGAAGAAGTCGAAGCCCTCACGGGGAGACTTGCCGATTGCGGTTGCGGAGAGCAGGGTGGTCTCGTCATCGATGGTGACGAGGACAGAACCAGCAGCCTGCTTTGCGAGGCGGCCAGTTTCAAAGCGCACGTGGCGCTTACCGTGAATGCCGTTGTCGATTTCGACTTCAGCAAACTTGATTTCGGGACCTTCCACGGTTCCTTCTTTCTTCTTGGCAGGCCGTACGGTGCACGAGTCGGCCTTCGATAGGAAACCACGGCACCTCTCCCCTACCTTTTCGTGTGCGCGACGCGTGTCAGCAAGGTTGTGGGGTGGTGTTGTTCCGTAATTCGCTACCGAGGACCGCGGCGTGTGTGCCGGCACGGCCTTCTGTTCTTTCTTTCAGGTGGGACAGCATCTTCTCACGATTACTCGCTGTGGATTCTAGCATTGGAATCTAACACTGAAATCTAGCGAGTAGAAGATGCGCCCCTCAACGCGGCAGTACGGACGCGCTGGCGCTACCCGCCTCCGTGATGGAGGGTTGGTAGTGCTGACAGCACGTCCGCACACACCGCCTCAAGGCGATTAATCACCACAAAAGCGTCAAGACGCTCCTGTTTTATCGGCGCAGACCCAGGCGCTCGATCAGCGAACGGTAACGCTCGATGTCGACGCTCTTCAGGTAGCCGAGCATGTTGCGGCGACGACCAACGAGGATCATCAGGCCACGACGGGAGTGGTGATCGTGCTTGTGGAACTTCAGGTGCTCGGTCAGGTCGGCGATACGACGAGACAGAACTGCAATCTGAACCTCGGGCGAACCGGTGTCGCCCTCGTGGGTTGCGTATTCCTTGATGATTGCCTGCTTGACAGCGGGATCCAGTGCCACTTTTAACTCCTAGAGTTAGTACCGCATACGTCCCGTACGGACGGTTGCCGCCGGGTGGTGGGCTTACGCCCTGTACTACACGTCGTCTACTGCGGACTGCAGACGCGTTCTTCCCATTCTACGCTACCGGGGCACTTTCGTGGAAGGGTGAGCAGAAGCCCGGCGGCAGGTAGCTCATCACACTACCAGTCGCCGGGCTTCACAGCCTGGTTCTCACGCAGGGTTCGTGTACCGGGCTTGACGTTGAGAATTCAGTGTTTATGCTTCTGCTCTTTGTGCTTCTCTTCTCTACGCTTCAGCGCGAGCGCGGACCACCACGAGGCGATAGTAGCCCAGCAGGAACAGGCACCAGATTGCGCCCATCACCAGCGCCAGCTGGGTATCGGCGAAGCAGCCGAAGAGCACCACGATAAAGATCATGAACGCCAACGTCAGGTAGCTCAGCCACAGAGGCTGGCGTACCGGCTGCACCTTGGTATCAGCACCACTGCGCTTGAACGCGATGTGCGCCAGCAAAATCATAACCCACACGAATACGGTCGCGAAGGTTGCCAGGGAGGCGACCACCTCGAACGCATTCTCGAAGAGCACGTTCACGATCACACCGACCGCCATGACCAGCACCATGATGATGGTGGTCATCCAGGGCGCACCATTTTTGGTGACCTTCGCGAAGGAGGCCGGTGCCAGGTTCTGCTTCGCCAAACCGTACATCATGCGGCCGGCACCGTACACGTCCGCGTTCAGCGCAGAGATTGCGGCGGTAATGATGACCACGTTCAGAATCGAAGCAGCAGCCGGAATACCCAGTCCCTCAAAGATCTGCACGAACGGCGAGTTTGCCTTCGTCACTGAGTACCAGGGGTACAGGGACATGATGACCGACAGGGTCAGAATGTAGAAGATGAGGATGCGGAACGGCACCGTGCGAATCGCCTTGGGAATTGAGGTGCCCGGGTCCTTCGCCTCACCGGCGGCAATACCGATGTTCTCAATACCGCCGAAAGCAAACATCACCACGGTAAAGCAGGCAAGGAAGCCGGTAAATCCGTTCGCGAAAAAGCCACCCTCAAGCGACCAGAGGTTCGTGACCGATGGTGCCACCGAATCATGCACCTGCACGCCGACGAAAAGTAGGGCGATACCGCCAACAATCATGGCGATAATGGCGGTGACTTTCACGAGGGTGAACCAGAATTCGGTCTCGCCGAATGCCTTGACCTTCGCCAGGTTAATGGCGAGCAGAATCAGCAGGACAGAGACAATCCAAATCCAGGAGGGGCTGTTCGGGAACCAGAACTTCATGTACACGGCAAAGGCGGTGACGTCCGCAATGGCGACCAGCGCCATTTCCAGGGCGTAGGTCCAGCCGGTCACGAAACCAGCCCAGCGTCCGAGGTATCGGGTGGCGTATTCGGAGAATGCTCCGGAGACCGGGTGCGCCAGGGCAAGTTCGCCCATTGCGCGCATCACCATGAACACTGCCGCGCCGCCAATAACGTAGGCAAGCAGCACGGAGGGGCCCGCCAGCTGAATGGCGGATGCCGAGCCGTAGAACAGGCCGGTGCCGATGGCGGAGCCGAGGGCGATGAACATGATATGGCGCAGGGAGAGTCCACGCGCTAACTGCGGGCTCTCGGGGGCTACTGCTCCCTGCTGTACCGGGGATGAGTCCGGAGTGGTATTCATCTTCTTCTTTTCCTTTACCTCGTGGGGTGTACCCGCTTATGGCGGGGAAACGTATCGGGCGGTGCTGAGCTTGCCTGTGCTATAGCAGTTCGCAGGTGGTCTAGCGCGGCACCGACTGGTTCACTCCCCATCGAGTGATGGGGCGTTGCCAGAAGGTGTTGTCTTCGCGCGTCGCCCCGACGCATCCGCTCCCAGCCTGCACGGCGGGAGGGAACGCAAAAGACGGCGGGAAGGCAACGTTGCCTTTCCGCCGTCTTTTTTGTCAAAGACTACTTCTGTCGCTTACGTCCAATGACGATAGAACACAGAGCGGTTACAGCAGTCACAGTGTAGACTGCAGGCCACGCGCCAAGCTTCTTGGCGAGCGGATGAGCGGCGCCGAACGCTCCGAGGTAGAGAGCGGTGAGGAAGGTGGCACGGCCTGCGCCAGCCTTACGCTTCCAATTCTTGTAAGCCACGGCACCACACAGTGCCAGGACAGCGCCACCGAGCGGGCGGACGCCAGTGCTAGATGCAACCTTGTAGCCACCGAGCAGACCGGTGACGGAGGCGAGAGTCGGGCAGAACTTCACGACGGACTCCTCTGTGAGATCGGATAGTTTCCACATTCATAGTACTCCACGACACACAGAATGTATATTCACCACGATTAATATTTCTGCATTTATCACGGATTGGGTGCATCAAAGAGCCGGGCAACAGAAAGACTGAGGTAAAAAAGACCGGGGCGCAAACCCATTAGGCTCACGCCCCGGCACTTCTCAATGCGAGCTCACATCCCGACGCATACTCTAAAAGATTTAGAGTTTTAGTTTCAGAGATTTAGCTTTAGAGAGCCAGATCCAGCGCCTCCAGCTGCGCTTCGGTCCACAGCTCAGCAGCCAGCTGCAGAGCGTAACGAGCCGAACGAGGAGCCACGACATCCACGGAGAGGTGGAAGTCCTGGTCAGCCTCCGGGCCGCACAGATCAGACACGCAACGCACACCGATAAACGGAATCTCGTAGTTGTGGCAGACCTGCGCAATAGCGGTGGTCTCCATGTCGGTGCTGATGGCACCCTCGAATGCTTCGCGGGTGTCTTTCACGTTGTGGGCGGTCACGAAGGAGTTACCCGCCAGCATCTGGCCGCGGCGTACCTCCCACGCGCTCTCAGACTGCTCACGCACCGGCTCCAGTGCGGCGAGCGCATGCTCCAGAGCATCCTGCCACTCGTCCGCCTGACCGTCGTAGCTTTCGGGCATGCCGGGAACCTGGCCGCGTGCGTAACCGAACGCAGTCGCGTCGGCATCAGTATAAGTGTAGTTCTCGCCAATCAGCACATCGCCCACGTTAATGCCGCGAGCCAAACCGCCGGCGGTACCTGCGCTAATGACGCCCAGGCAATTCGAGGAGTAGCTGATTGCCTCGGTGACGGCACTCGCCGCGTTCACCAGACCAATCTTGGAGCGAACCAGCAGCAGCGGAACCTGGTCCTCGCCCACCTGCAGGTAGCGCGGGTGGAATACCGCCGCGCCCTCGGTGAAGGAGGGCTGCAGCTCCTCGGTCATCTTCAGGAAAGGCGCGAGCTCCTCATCCATAGCCACCTGAATAATAATGGCGTTGGACATGCCGTCCATCAGCTCAAACATGCTGTTGAACGCCTCAGCCGGGTCGAAAGCATTCGGATCAAAGTCCACCGGGTTGAAGGCGGATGCGAAAGCGTCGGGAATCTGTGCACTCATTACGCCATCACCTGCGCCCACTCATCGCGTGCCGCGAGAAACTCTCGAGCCGCAACTTGCGCACCTTCGAGGGTGTGGTTGGCGCCCCAACCGCACTGCACCTCGTTCGCTGCCGGAACCTCGGTCGCATTGAGGATATCGTTGAGGGTTGCTTCCAGGATGGGGAAGAACTCCTCGGGCTCCAGGCCCAGGGTCAGCGCGTAGAAACCGGTCTGGCAACCCATCGGGGAGAAGTCAATCAGACGGTCGGTGTGGTTGCGCATATGTTCGGCACTCAGGTGCTCGATGGAGTGTACGGTGGGCATTTCCAGGTGCGCGGTGTTCGGCTGGGTGAAGCGGATATCGTACTTGATGAGGGTGTCGCCACCGGGCAGGACCTTGCGGTCTGCGATACGCACGTAGGGTGCTGCTACCGCGCGGTGGTCGAGGTTGAAGGATTCGACGTTCATTTTTTCCATGACTCTATCTTCTCTTAAAACCGGGGCGACTAAAACAGGGATACCTCGCGGGCGACACAGGACGTAAAGGCTGACAACGCAGGATGTTTCACGGGCGGCGCAGCAGGTCAGGCGCGGAAAGATACCCAGTCCGGTGCACAAAAGCCCCGGCGCCAGATCCAAAAATCTGCCGCCGGGGCTACAAGCTGTTATCGCAGGGGCATGAGCGCAGGACGCCGCTCATAGATGAGCAGTGGGGCTACTTTACTTCCGCCTGCACCGGGCACTCCGGCGGGCAGTAACTTCTAACGTCCTCAGCCAGCACCTCGCGGGTCTGCACCACATCATCATTAATCTGCTCAATCAGCGCCTCAACACCGGTGTACGCCACCATGGGGCGCAGACGCTTCACGAACTCAATCAGCACATGCTGACCGTACAGGTTGAAATCCTCCACGCGTTCCTCGGGGCGGTCAATCACGTGCGCCTCAACCTGGCGGTGCTCAATACCGTCAAAGGTCGGGTTTGTACCCACCGAAATAGCGGAGGGGTGACGGTTACCCGCCTCATCCACCAGCCAGCCGGCGTACACGCCATCGGCGGGAATCAATCCGCGCGCCTCAAACTCAAGGTTCGCAGTCGGGAAACCCAACTCGCGGCCGCGCGCCAGACCGTGCACGACCTCGCCAGCCATCATATGGTGCCGGCCCAACAGCTCGGTGGCAGCAGGCATATCGCCCTCCAGCAGTAGCTGACGAATGCGGGTCGAAGAGCAGCGGGTGTTCTCATCCACCATCAGATCCTCAACGACAACCACCTCAAAGCCGTACTTCTCGCCCAACTCACGCATGGTGTTCAGGTCGCCCGAGTTGTTGTTACCAAAGCGCACGTCGTCACCGATGACCACGAAACGCGCATTCAGCGCATCCACGAAGGTGGACTTCACGAACTCTTCGGGGGTCTGCGAAGCGAACTCCAAATTGTAGTTCAACAGCAGGTAGTCGTTCAGACCCAGCAGGCACATAAAGTAGCGGCGCGAGCCCTGGCCCATAATGTCGTGGTGGGTTACCTCGGGACGGTGCACCTGCATCGGGTGCGGGTCAAAAGAGACCGCGATAGAGCTCAAACCCTGCTCTTCAGCAAGGGAGACCACGCGCGAAATCACGCGGGCATGTCCACGGTGCACGCCGTCAAAATTGCCGATGGTCACGACCGAGGGGCCGTAGCCGGCGGGGACCTCGCTCAAAGCGGTGTAGAGGGTCACGGGCTCTCCTGAAAAAGATAAATGTACCTAACCATCCTAGACCACAGGCGGCAGGATGCAGAATTTAAAACGGGAATCAACAGGGAATGGAACGGCACCCCTCTCCCCTAGCGTGCCGGGTGCAGCGGCGTATCTGACAGGCAGCAGCAGAACCACACCTACAAGCCAAGCCCCGCCCGCAGAAAACCCAGCCCATAAGAAAAGCCCGGGCAGGCACCCCACCGTGCGGCAGGAACCTTCCCGGGCGTTACGACTACTTACGAGCCTGGCTACGAGAAGCCTTCAGCATCTCCTCGCGAATCTTATTGGACTTGTTGATCCAGCTATACCACACCAGCAGGCACGGAGGAATCACAAGCTCAGTCACCATCAGCACGATCAGCGACCAGTGCGGGGTACCAAAGAACACCCACGCCAGGATACGACCCACGCCGCCCAGGAAAACCACCAGGCAGGAGAACGCGAGCATGTTCACCCACTTGAACTTCAGGGCAATGAACACGAATGACAGGCCCACACCCACATAGGTTGCCGCGAAGAACACGTAGTTCGACTGCACCGAGGGGTTCGTAAAATCTGCAGGCGCATCCGGAATGACGCGGATACCACCCAGAACCTGCCATACACCGTACGCAATCATGAACAGACCGTACAGCGCCACCGCCGCACGAAACGCCGCACGATTCTGAGGTTTAGCCGCTTCCTCAATGCTCTTGGGGCGGACAAACGCCTCGCGGGTTGCCTTCTTCTCCGCCTTCTGCGACGCCTTATCGCCGGACGCCGGTGCGGCCACGCGAACACCCTCGGGTGCCTTCACCGCAGAAATAGGCTCAGCAGTCTTAGCACCGGCAACCTTCGCGGCACCGCTCTGAGCAGCAGCCCTGGATGCGGTAGCTTCAGCCTGTGCAAACTCTACGCGGGGTACCGGCGCAGTACGAGGCTCACTCGCCTTATTAGCGGAGCTCTGGTTCTCGCTCATTTTTTCTCCTTCAGCAGGGCCGGGCGGCACCCGCACGAGTAGTCATGTGTGTTCGGGGGTTGTATTACGTTAGCGTGTTGAATGAAAAAGGGCTCACGTTCAACAAGCGCTGAATCAATCAGGCTTGAGGAATCAGCTTTGGGTAGGTGCAAACACCGAACCCTCTTCGCCCATCATAATGCCTCAACGCCTAGTTGAAGGAACGATTCGCCTCAAAAACCAGTACCGGGGCAGCCTGAACCTTTCCGCGCTGTTTCTTATTCTCCAGGAGGGCAACCAGAGTGCCGTCCGGGGCAAAGCCCGCCACAATACCCTCAACGCTGGCATGCTGCACCGCACCAGACTCATCCGCACTCGCGTGCACGGAACGTTTCACCACGAAACCATCACCGCTGGGGCTAATACGGCGTCCGTAGGAAATATCGCTTGCCTCCGCAGCAGAGAGCTCACGCGCACCAAAGATGCGGCGTGCCGCCTCCTCCAGGGGAAGCAACGGCAAATCTTCCAGCGGTGCCTCCGACTCTTCACGGCGCTGCTTCAAGTGCGCCAAGTCGGCGGCGTCCTCAAGCACCACGGCACCCACACGGGTACGGCGAAGGGCCGTCAGGTGGCCACCGGTGCCCAGAATCTTGCCCAAATCACGCGCCAGGGCACGAATGTAGGTGCCCGAAGAGCACGAAACCGTCACATCGCAGTCAATCACGGGAACCGAGGTTGCCGTGTGCTCACCCTCATTCTCGGGGTCCTCAATCACGTACTCGGCAAAGCCGACAGTCACAGAATGCACCGTGAACTCACTAATCGTCACCGGACGCGCCGCCAATTCAACCTGTTCACCGCTACGCACACGCGCATACGAGCGAACACCGTTGATCTTGATAGCAGACACCGCAGAAGGAACCTGCAGAATGTCGCCACTCAGCCGCGCCACAGCCTCCAGGATGTGCGCACGCATCTGCTCAGTGTCCATACCGGTCAGCGCCTCAACAGCATCCGGATGTGCGGCAGTGTGCTCCCCCTCGGCGTCCTCAGTCAGCGTCTCAATGCCCAGGCGAATCGTCGCATCATAGGTTTTATCCTGACCAACCAGGTAAGTCAGCAACTTGGTCGCCTTATTAATGCCCAGAATCAGTACGCCGGTCGCGGCAGGATCCAGCGTACCGGCATGACCAACCCGCCGGGTGCCAGCAATACGACGCATCTGAGAGACTGCGTCGTGACTGCTCATCCCAGCGGGCTTGTCAATGACCATCAGGCCGGACGGGCCCTGAGGTTGATTCTTCGCCACTTAGGCGTCCTCACCCTCGGCAGGCTCATCCTTCTTGTAAGGGTCGGCCTCGCCAGCGTACTGCGCGCCCTCGGCTGCAGCAGCCAGGGCGGCGTCGCGCTCGCGAGTCTCACGCAGAAGCGCCTCGATGTGGAAGGCATTCTCAGGAACCTCGTCAGCGACGAAAGTCAGGGTGGGAGTCAGGCGGGCAGTAATGTTCTTGCCCACCTCGGAGCGCAGAATACCCTTAGCGGATTCCAACGCCTTCTTGGTGTTTTCGGCGTCCTCTTCGGAGCCGAACACGGTGTAGTAGAGGGTTGCGTGCTGCAGGTCGTTGGTCACGCGGGCATCGGTAATGGTCACAAAACCGAGGCGAGGATCCTTAACACGACGCTCCAGCGCCTTCGCCACAATTACCTTGATGCGGTCGGCAAGTCGTGCCGCGCGGGCTGCATCAGCCATGTGTTTCTCCTTGAAATGTCGTGGTGAAATGTTGTGGCGCTTCCGTGGGCACTCGAGGTGCTTTGGAAGCGTTCCAGGTAATACGGAAGCGCCCGCCCCGCCGGCGCCCGCCCCGCAAGCTCCAGTTTTAGAAGCCTGTGGGTACGGGAACACTAGCGGGCGACGGGCGCATCAGCATGTGAGTCTTAGACACGCGGCTTTTCGCGCATCTCCCAAGTCTCGATAATGTCGCCTTCCTTGATGTCGTTGAAGGAACCAAGGCCAATACCACACTCGAAACCTTCGCGAACCTCGGTAGCGTCGTCCTTGAAACGACGCAGCGACTCGATGGTGAGGTTGTCTGCCACTACGGAACCGTCGCGCACCAGACGTGCCTTGGCGTTGCGCTTGATGATGCCGTTCTTGACGATCGAACCTGCGATGTTGCCCCACTTGGAAGAGCGGAAGACCTCGCGGATCTCTGCGGAGCCGAGCTCCACTTCCTCGTACTCGGGCTTGAGCATACCCTTGACGGCCTGCTCAATTTCCTCAATCGCACGGTAGATGACCGAGTAGAACTTCATCTCGACGCCTTCGCGGTCGGCAAGTTCTGCAACGCGCTCTGCCGGGCGGACGTTGAAGCCGATGATGACCGCGTTGTCCACGGTAGCCAGGTTCACGTCGTTCTGGGTAATAGCACCCACACCGCGGTGGATGACGCGCAACTGAACCTCGTCGCCACCGGCATCGATCTTCATCAGGGACTCCTCCAGTGCTTCCACAGCACCGGAGACGTCACCCTTAATAATCAGGTTCAGGGTGTCCATCTTGCCCTCAGCCACAGCGGCGTCGAAGGACTCGAGGGTCACACGCTTACGACGCTTAGCCAGCTGAGCGTTACGATCAGCAGCCTCACGCTTCTCAGCGATCTGACGTGCGGTACGCTCTTCCTCGGTGGAGAGGAAGGTGTCGCCTGCACGAGGAACGGTGGACAGACCCAGCACCTGAACGGGGCGGGACGGGCCAGCTTCCTTCACAGCCTGACCGTTCTCATCGAACATTGCACGAACACGACCGTGAGCAACACCGGCAACGATAGCGTCACCGACGTGCAGGGTACCGGACTGAACCAAGACGGTGGAAACCGCACCGCGGCCCTTGTCCAGGTTTGCCTCAATAGCAACGCCGCGTGCTTCCTTGTTCGGGTTAGCGGTCAGTTCGAGCACGTCAGCGGTCAGGGTGACGGCCTCAAGCAGCTCGTCGATGTTGGTACCGTTGCGAGCAGAGACGTCCACGAACATGGTGTCGCCACCGTACTCTTCGGGGATCAGACCGTACTCGGTGAGCTGGCCACGAATCTTGTCCGGGGACGCACCTTCCTTATCGATCTTGTTCACTGCCACCACGATCGGTACGTTAGCTGCCTGGGCGTGGTTCAGTGCCTCAACGGTCTGAGGCATAACGCCGTCATCCGCTGCGACCACGAGGATTGCCACGTCGGTGACCTTCGCACCACGGGCACGCATAGCGGTGAACGCCTCGTGACCGGGGGTATCGATGAAGGTAATCGCGCGGTCTTCACCTTCGACGGTGGTGTGGACCTGGTATGCACCGATGTGCTGGGTAATGCCGCCGGCCTCACCCTCAATGACATTGGTGTTACGGATAGCGTCCAGCAGGCGGGTTTTACCGTGGTCAACGTGACCCATGACGGTAACGACCGGGGGACGAGCCTCCAGAACATCCTCGCCCTCAGCTTCTGCTTCGGCTTCAAGGTTGATGTCGAAGGACTCGAGCAGCTCACGCTCCTCATCCTCCGGGGAAACGATCTTAATCGAGTAGCCCAGTTCGGCACCCAGCAGCTCGAAGGTCTCCTCATCCAGGGACTGAGTCTGGGTAGCCATCTCACCCAGGTGGAAGAGAACCGTAATCAGCGATGCCGGGTTTGCGCCAATCTTCTCAGCGAAGTCCATGATGGACGCGCCTCGGCGTAGACGAATCTCGGTCGAGCCGTCGCCGCGAGGAACAACCACGCCACCGGGTGCCGGTACGTTCAGCTGCTCTTGCTCATGACGGCGAGCTGCCTTGGACTTGCGACCCTTACGCTTGGAGCCACCGCGACCGAATGCACCCTGTGCATTACCGCGACCGCCGGGGCCGGGACGACCCGGACCGCGGTTGAAGCCGCCGGAACCGCCACCGCGACGTGCGCCGCCGCCGTTACCGCCGCCGTTGTTGGAACCAGACGCGCCGCCACCAACGTTGGAAACCTTGGGCATCATCGAGGGGTTCGGGCGCGCGCCACCGCCGGACGGACGGGGTGCACCGGGACGTGCGCCAGCTGCCGGACGGGGGCCACCGTTACCGCCGGGACGTGCGCCACCTGCGGGGCGGGGACCACCGTTACCGCCGGGACGTGCGCCACCGTTGCCACCGGGACGACCGTTACGTGCCGGACGGGGACCGCCGGAACGCTGGGAGTCACCGCCGCCACGCTTCATACCCTGCTGGGATGCGAAGGGGTTGTTACCGGGGCGAGGACCGGGCTTGGGGCCGGGCTTAGGTGCGGCAGGCTTGGGTGCTGCCGGCTTCGGTGCAGCCTCGGGGCGTGCCATGCCCTGCTGGGATGCAAAGGGGTTGTTACCCGGGCGGGGACCGCCGGGCTTGGGTGCTGCTGCTGCCGGCTTTGCGGCGGGCTTAGCTGCGGGCCTGGGTGCCGGCTTAACAGCAGGCTTTGCCGCTGCGGGCTTAGGTGCCGGCTTAGCTGCCGACTCCGCGGGTGCTGCCTTTGCGGCAGGCTTAGCGGCTGCGGCAGGGAATTCCGCGCGCAGCTTCTTCAGAACCATGGGGTTCAGGGTGGAAGAGGAGCTCTTAACGAACTCGCCCATATCCTTGAGCTTGGCGATAACTTCCTTAGAAGGAACGCCTACCTCTTTAGCAAACTCGTGTACTCGAGGCTGAGCCAAATTTTCTCCATTCCCGGTCCGCACCGGGAATGGTGCGGACACTAATGTTTACGGGGTGCACGCCCGAAGGCGCGCCAATTCGTGAAATTGCCGGTGGGTGAGCACGAAAGGGCACTCATTTCGCGGCACTCATTAGATATCCATCAGTTTTCTGACTCGCTTTCAGATAAGAAGTCGTCAAACTCGTTGACTTATAGAGGGCATATACCCGAAAAGCATCTATGAGGGGGTCGAGCCCGCTATCACGGCTCGAATCTGCTCACAGCACGCCTGCATCTGGGCTGCAGGGACCGCTTTTTTGAAGGCGCGCGCCAGACCGTTCTTTTTCTGTAGAGCGGCTACGCACTTTTCGTTCGGATGAATCCAAGCGCCTCGTCCGGGCATAGTTCCCGCCACATCGGGCTGATAGGGCGGGGTGTCCGCCTGCTCTGTAGCAGACGTGACGGGTGTGCGGGCGATGCGTAGCAGCTTGCGCTGTTCATCGCGGGCACGGCATCCGATGCAGGTGCGGATCGGTCCTTCAAACGCTTCGGAGGTTGCGGTGAGGTCGTGATCGCCCATAGTCCTCTCCCCTCTCTAGCGTGTGTAGAACCGCGTTCGCGGTACATTCGTGATGGTCTATCCGGTGTGTGAGGGCACGTTAAAGCGCCCGGTTACACACCGGCACATCTTAATAGTGTATCCCGTTTTTAAGAATCATGGGCAAAACTGTGACGCAGGCGCAAAAACACCCGGCACCTTACTGCCCAATATCCTACGCCTGCATCAAAGGGATACACCCCTCACCGGGGCTAATACTTATTCAGCGTCCTGTGCGTACTCTGCTGCTTCTTCAGCCAGGCTACGAGCCACGCGTGCTGCCACCTCTTCCTCAGCACGAACCTGAGCGTACTTGGACTCGGAGAGAATATCGATACGCCAGCCAGTCAGCTTTGCTGCAAGACGTGCATTCTGACCCTCACGGCCGATAGCCAGGGACAGCTGATCATCCGGAACCACCGCACGAGCGGAGTACTCACGCGGGTTCTCGATAATGACCTCGGTGACCTTCGCCGGGGACAGTGCCGCAGCGATGAAGGTGGCCGGATCGGTCGAGTAGTCGACAATGTCAATCTTCTCATCGTTCAGCTCGGCAGCAACCGCACGCACGCGGGCACCCATATCGCCGATGCACGCACCCTTAGCGTTAATGGTCGGGTTCTTCGCGGACACAGCAATCTTAGAGCGGTGGCCAGCTTCACGTGCGATGGAGTTAATAGACACCAAGCCCTCAGAGATTTCGGGAACCTCGTGCTCGAACAGACGCAGAACCAGGTTCGGGTGCGAACGAGAAACCACAATCGAGGGACCCTTGGGGCCGCGGCGAGCCTCAACCAGGTAGGCGCGCAGGCGGGAGCCGTGCGGGTATTTCTCGCCCGGAACCTGCTCATTGCTAGGCAGAACAGCTTCAACGGTGCCCAGGTCAACCTGAACCATACGCGGGTTATTGCCCTGCTGAATCACGCCAGACACCAGGGTGCCCTCACGGTCCTTGAACTCGCCCAGAACAGATGCGTCCTCAGCGTCACGCAGACGCTGCGAAAGCACCTGACGGACGGTTGCGGCAGCGATACGGCCAAAGTTGTTCGGGGTATCGTCAAACTCGTCAATCTTCTGGTTGTCCTCATCAAGCTCAGGAGCCAGAATGACGAACTCACCGGTGGTGTGGTCGATGACGGCACGAGAGCCCTTAATAGCGCCAGGCTGCTTCATGTACGCAAGCAGCAGGGCGTTCTCAACCAGGGTGAAGAGCTCCTCCATGACGAGAGAGCGCTGCTTCGCCAATGCGCGCAGTGCGCCCAGGTCAATAGTTTTAATATCCTCCACGCTTTTCAGCCTTTCCCAGTTAGCACGGCGCCGGGACGCTGAATGCGCCCCGGCTCCCGAACGGTATCTACCTGGCACGGAGAACCCCGTGCCTGAAGCTTTAATAACTCTATTCTACCGGCTCAGCAGACGAATTGAAGTCAATCTCGACGTGAGCAGAAGCAATATTTTCCCACGGAAGCAAGCTCGGCTCGTGGTAGGACTCCTTTTGACCCTTCTTCGTGTTCTTCTTACGAGCCAGCACCGGACCCTCGTCTTGCACCTCGTGCAGACGCGCCAGGTACTCGGTGCCGTCGGGTGCGGTGACCGCAATCAGGCGGGTACGGGCACGTTCCCAGTGGCGACGCTCGGTCAGGGAGCGGGTAGCACCGGGCGAGGACACCTCCAGCTCGTAGGGGAAGAACTCATCGTTTTCATCCGCACGGTCCAGGGCGCTCGAAATCGCACCGGAAATCTCCGCCAGAGAATCCAGCGACAGCGAATCGGTACGCTCAGTGGTGTAGTCCACCGTAATCTTCACGGTACGGTTCGCCGCCGGGCCCGAAATCTTCAGGTCCTCCAGCACCAGCGAGAACTCGGAGATAACCGGAGCAATCGCCTCGGCAACCTCTTCCTCACGGATCGCACGGGTACCCACGCGAACCGGTGCCTCCACCACGGGCTCGCTCTCAGCGCGAGTACGGGAAGTGTTCACACCATTCGCTACGCGGGATGCGGCACGGCGAGCGCGCGCATTCGGGGCGCTCTTCTTAGAGCCAGAACGCTTCGGCTTATACGCCACGGCTACTCCCCCTTGACCTCAGCGATGACCTCAGCCACCGCATTCTCGACGGACACCTCGCGAGCCTCACCGCTGCGGCGGTCCTTGAGCTCCAGCACGCCGTCCTTGAAGCCGCGACCAATCACCAGGATGGTGGGCACACCCAGCAGCTCGGCGTCGCCGAACTTCACTCCGGGGCTGGTCTTCGGACGGTCATCGAGCATGACCTGCAGGCCGGCGGATTCCAGGGATGCGCTGAGCTCTTCAGCGTACTCGTGGGATGCTGCATCCTTGCCGGTGATGACAATATGCACGTCTGCCGGTGCCAGGTTACGCGGCCAGATCAGGCCCTTCTCGTCGTGGTTGCCCTCGGCGATGGCGGCCAGTGCGCGGGTCACGCCGACACCGTAGGAGCCCATGGTCACGGTCTGCAGCTTGCCGTTCTGGTCCAGGACCTTCAGGCCCAGTGCCTCAGCGTACTTGCGTCCCAGAGCGAAGATGTGGCCCATTTCGATGCCGCGGGCTGCCACCAGGTCGCCGGAGCCGTCCGGTGCCGGGTCGCCTTCGCGTACCTCGCACGCCTCGATCACGCCGTCGGCGCTGAAGTCGCGGCCGAAGACCAGGTTAGCCACGTGCTTGCCCTCTTCGTTCGCGCCGGTCACCCAGCGGGTACCGCGCACCACGCGGGGGTCAACGAAGAAGGGAATGCCGGTTGCGGAAGCCACCGCATCCTCGTCCTCGGTATGCGCGCCGAGCAGAGGCGCATCCAGGCTCAGGCCGGGGCCAATGTAGCCCTTAACCAGCTGCGGGAATGCCTTCAGGTCCTCTTCGTTGGCTGCCTCAACCTCAACCTCGCCGCCGATGCCCAGCAGGGTGCCGATGTTGACCTCAACGCGGCCCAGGTCCACGGCACGATCGCCGGGAACGCCCACGGCGAAGACCTTACGCTCGCCAGAGGGGGTGATGACGGCGCCCAGGAAGCACTTGAGGGTCTGCGAAGCATCCAGAGTGCCGCCGGTAACCTCGGAGTACAGTTCGTTCATGCGCTCCACCAGGGTCTCAATGGTGACGGAGTCGGGGGTGTCCAGAACGATTGCGGCCGGGGTGCCCTCGGTAATCTCGATTTCCTCGGGAACCACGGTGGTCACGGCCTCAACATTAGCCGCGTAGCCGCCCGCGGAACGCACGAAAGTATCCTCACCAATGGGGGTCGGGTGCAGGAACTCTTCACTGCGGGAGCCACCCATCGCACCGGACTGTGCGGTCACAATGACAATCTCCAGACCCAGGCGCTCGAAAATGCGCTGGTAGGCGGCACGGTGCGCCATGTACGCCTCGTTCAGGCCCTCATCATCAATGTTGAAGGAGTAGGAGTCCTTCATGACGAACTCACGGCCGCGCAGCAGACCCGCGCGGGGGCGCGCTTCATCGCGGTACTTGGTCTGAATCTGGTACAGGGACAGCGGCAGGTCCTTATAGGAGGAGTACAGGTCCTTCACCAGCAGGGTGAACATTTCCTCGTGGGTGGGTGCCAGCAACATGTCTGCGCCCTTACGGTCCTTGAGGCGGAAGAGGTTATCGCCGTACTCATCCCAGCGGTTGGTTGCCTCGTAGGGTTCGCGGGGCAGCAGTGCGGGGAAGTGGACTTCCTGCGCGCCGATGGCGTCCATCTCTTCGCGGATGATGTTCTCGACCTTGCGCAGTACCTTCAGGCCCAGAGGCAGCCAGGTGTACACGCCGGGGGCTGCGCGGCGGATGTAACCGGCGCGGACCAGCAGCTTGTGGCTGGCGACCTCAGCGTCTACGGGATCCTCGCGCAGAGTGCGCACGAAGAGGTTGGAAAGGCGAAGTACCACGATTCTCCTTGAAAGGTCGATAGGTTTAGGTAGGGTGCCCATTGCTCACCAGGTAAGCCGAGAAAAGGCACAATCGTCTTTAATTTTATAGCGTTTTAGGGTTCGGCGTGTTTAGCGCTCAAAAATGATGGTCGAGAACTGCCCAATCTGTTCCCAACCGGTCCCCCGGTATATGGCAAGAGCGCGGGCATTGTAGTCGTTCACGTACAGGCTCAAGTGCGGGTATCGGTGCTGCAGAAGCTGCACGGCGGCAGCAAAGAACGGCTTAGCCAGGCCGTAGCCGCGGTAGTCCGGGTGCAGCCATACACCCTGCACCTGCGCGACATCCAGATTCACGATGCCCGCATCCGCTTTGAAGATGATGCGCCCGTTCACATCGGTGACAATGGCGCTGCGCTGACCGGCAATGAGCATACGCAGGCGCGCCGCGTAACGGTCTCCGTAGCGGGCAATCGGGTCGAAGCCGACCTCCTCGGTGAACATGGCGGCTGCAGCAGGTAGAAGCTCCCCCAGATCCGCGGAGGTGGCGAGGCGCGCATACCCGGCAGCCTCACCGCTGAGCTGGAAAGCACCGGCGAGGCTCTCCCCCGGTTTGAGGGGCGCGGGCAGGTGCGCCGGCAGCTCAGGAAGCTCCACAGTGTAGAAGCGGGCCAGGTCCTTCTCCGGTGGCAGATACAGCAGCGGCTGATTGGGGCGCTCCGACAGAACCCACGCACGGTGATCGCAACCGTCACGCAGGCTCAGCTGCCGCATCGGCAGTAGCGGACTCTTACCGCCCCGAGTCTGCTCGCACAGCTCCTGCATACGCGTCCACAAGGGCATCACGAAGGCGCTCTCACCGAACATGGATTCCAGGCGAGAACCCACCTGTAGCAGTAGCTGAGCCAGCGCGTCACGATGCGCAAGCGCCGTCGCGTCCAGGGTGGGAGTGTCCAAGGAGGGGGCATCCGGCACTTCAGCGCCATGAGAATCCGCATCATGTCCAATGTGTTCAACTGCGGCACCGCACAATCGCACCGGCACCACATTCGAACCCAACAGCAGCACACAGCACAACTGCCCATCGCGCTCACAACCCACAAAACCCTGATAGTAGTGCAGCGGAATACGCGGGACCCTCACTGGAAGAGGGCACGCCAAATAATGCTCAATAGAGTACAGATTCGGGACCGAGTCACTGAACAGGGCCTCCTCCAACTCATCGCACCACCGAGCATCCAGAGCAAAAACGTGTTCCTTAACGCGATCAGGCATAGGGGAAGAATCCATCGACGAAACAGTAGCACGCCGGGCCCGATCAGCTTTACGGCGGCGAGAAAAAAGAGTGAACATGACGTGTTGAGTGGTTGAGTGATAGAGAACGAGTGATAAAAATTGAGTGAAAATACGGGGACATGTGATCCCTAAAAGGTAGCCGGATCATGCGGCCACAACCAGCAGCGGCAATCACCGAGCCTGCCACCACCATAACCGGAAAAGCGCGGAGGCGCCCTCACCAGGGCGCCTCCGCGCACAAAAGCTAACTAGCTCACCGAAACAGCCGGAGAACCCTCAGGAACATACTCGCCCGAAGCCTCCATCTCAGCAGCAATACGGGTAGCCTCTTCAATCAGAGTCTCAACAATCTGATCCTCAGGCACGGTCTTAATGACCTCACCCTTCACGAAAATCTGGCCCTTACCGTTACCGGACGCCACACCCAGGTCAGCCTCACGAGCCTCACCCGGACCGTTCACCACACAACCCATCACGGCAACACGCAGCGGAACCTTCATATGCTCCAGGCCCTTCGTCACATTCTCAGCAAGCTCCCATACGTTCACCTGCGCACGACCACACGACGGACAAGAAACGATATCCAGCTTGCGGGGGCGAAGGTTCAGTGACTCCAGAATCTTGGTGCCCACCTTCACCTCCTCAACCGGAGGAGCAGACAGCGACACGCGAATAGTGTCACCAATACCCTGAGACAGCAAAGTACCGAAGGCCACCGAGCTCTTAATGGTGCCCTGGAACGCCGGACCAGCCTCAGTCACACCCAGGTGCAGGGGCCAGTCACCGCGTTCAGCCAGCTGACGGTACGCCTCCACCATCACCACAGGGTCATTGTGCTTCACAGAAATCTTGAAATCACGGAAACCGTGCTCCTCAAAGAGCGACGCCTCCCACACAGCAGACTCAACCAAAGCCTCCGGAGTAGCCTTACCGTACTTCTCCAGCAGACGCTTATCCAGCGAACCAGCATTCACACCAATACGCAGAGAAACGCCGTGGTCCGAAGCCATCTGCGCAATTTCCTTCACCTGGTCGTCAAACTTACGGATATTACCCGGGTTCACACGCACAGCACCGCAACCAGCCTGAATAGCCGCATACACGTACTTCGGCTGGAAGTGAATATCAGCAATCACCGGAATACGGGACTGTTTGGCAATAATGGGCAGAGCCTCCGCATCCTTATCAGTCGGGCATGCCACACGCACAATATCGCAACCGGCAGCGGTCAACTCAGCAATCTGCTGCAGAGTCGCACCAATGTCATGGGTCTTAGTCGTCGTCATCGACTGTACCGAAATCGGAGATTCAGAACCAACACCGACAGAACCCACCTTGAACTGGCGGGTCTTACGACGCGGGGACAGAACCGCGGGAGCGGGCTTCGGCATACCAAGGCTGACCGACAAGGTTTTCCTCCATACATGGGTTGTGAAGGACGTACGACGCATCCTTCGTTCAACTTTTTATTGTGCCACTGACGCGAAAGAAAGCACTAATACGGGTACCCTTACCGCGTGCAACAACACACTAAAACAGGGTGATGGGCTTAACAATATCCGCCACAATCAGAATGATAGACATCACAATGAACGCGCCCGCCACCACATACGTCAACGGCAACAACTTCACCGGATCAAACGGACCCGGATCCTTACGCCCAGTCAAACGTGCAAAGAAGCGACGCACGCCCTCCCAAACAGCGCCCAACACATGGCCACCGTCCAGAGGCAGAAGCGGAATCAAATTGAATGCAAAAAGCATCAAATTCATATTCGCCACCAGCGAGACCAACATCGCAGCCTTCGCCTTCACATCAATACGGTCAGTAGCCGTCACCTCACCGGCAATACGGCTCACACCAACCACAGACACCGGCGACTCGGCACTACGCTCACCACCAGTCACCAAAGTCACCGTCAACTCCCACACACGCTGCGGCAACGAAAGCATCGACGAACCCACACGAGAGAGCGTATCGCCCACCATCGTAGGCACCTCAGTAATAGAACCAGGCACCAACTCACTCGACGGCGAAACACCCACAAAACCGCCACGAGTCGTCGCAATCGAACCATCCGCAGCACGCGCATACTGGCCCTTACCATCAGAAACCGGGCGAATCATCTCAACCGGAGTTACCGACAAATCCAGACGCTGACCATTACGCTCCACCGTCAAGGTGCTCGGGTGAGAACCCGCCGCACGAATCGCCGAAGACACAGCCTCCCACGAACCCGTCGATGCACCATTCACAGCAACCACACGGTCACCCACCTGCACACCAGCAGCCTTCGCAGGCGACGGAGTGGACTTATCCGTACACTCACCATAGCTAATCGAATCATGAGTGACATTCACGCTCGGCACGCACTCAGACACCGCCGAAACCTTATTCGTCACCTGCGCCGTACCAAAACCACAAATCAGCACAGCAGTACACACCACACCAATCAGCAGGTTCATGGTCGGGCCACCCAGCATAATCACCATGCGCTTGAGCACAGGCAACTTATAGAACAGGCGGTCCTCATCACCGGGCATCATACGCTCAGCATCCGCCGCACGCGCCTCCTCAGCCAAAGACGCAAACGGGCTAGTACTACCCGAATGGCCCTCCTCATGGTGCTCCTTCACCTCAGCAGGGCTCGGCGGGTACATACCAATCATCGAAATGTAACCACCCAACGGGATCGCCTTGAAACCGTACTCAGTCTCGCCGCGACGGAAAGAGAACACGGTCTTACCGAAGCCAATCATGTACTGCGGAACACGCACATTGAACAGCTTTGCGGGCACCAGATGCCCCACCTCGTGCAGGGCGATCGAGACGGCAATAGCGATTGCCATGAGGATAATGCCCACAGCGTACAGCAGGATTTCCACGCTTTTTCTCGTTTCGGTTCGGGGATACGAAGCTTCTAGGATACTCGCTTAGCCTGTGAAAGCGCCCTCCCCCGCTTTCTGGAGGGGCTGGATGGGGGACGATAAGAGGGGCAGTGTTCGTCCTCGTTCCTACAGGGGCACCCGCCCTCGCTTCGCTTCGAGCACCCTGATGTCACTTCGGACGATACCGCCCCTCAACACCTAGCCAACGCGACTAGCCTGCCGCCAAGGTCTGCGCCGGATCAATACGCGAAGCCTTCGCCGCCGGATACAGACCAGCCAACACGCCAACCAGCGCACCAGCGCCCAAACCCAGCAGGATAGTGTCAACACTAATAATTGGCGTCCAGCGGTTCATCAAAGACACAATCGAGATGCCGTTAACCGCCAGCACAATACCAGCCACAGCGCCCAGGATGCCGGTCAGCAGCGCCTCCGCCGAGAACTGCAACAGAATACCCGAAGGGCGCATACCAATAGCCAGACGCAAACCAACCTCACGGCGACGCTCCATCACCGCAACCAGGAACGTATTCATAATGCCCATCGCGCCAATCACGAGGGTAATAACACTCATGGATATAAGCATGGTGCGTTGCTGCTGGTCGACAGCCTCACGAAGAGTTTTCGGCTCCGGCGGGACACTCACGCTATACAGGGCGGGACGTTCCGGCGAGAGCGCGTACGGTGCTTCCTCCGCAATCTGGTTTGCGGCACCGGCAACAGTACTCACCACAATCTGAGTGGAACGCTTACCGGTCTGCGCCGCAGCCGCGCCACCACCGGCAGCGGGCTGCGCTTCTTCCGCATCGGCACCAGGCTTCGCGCCCAGAGGCAGGTAGACCGAACCGTACGACAGAGTCAGCGAAGGGTTCTCCCGCACCACACCAATAACGGTGTACGGCTCATCGTGAATATAGACCGTAACTCCGAGGCTATAGGGCAGCGCAAGCTGGCGCATCACGCTTTCGCTGAGCACCACAACCTTATCGTTCCGCTCCACGTGCCCCTCGTCGAAGGTACGACCCCACACCAGCTCGTGACCCTGCACGCTAAAGATGCTGGGGGTTGCCGCAAGGACGGCAGCCGTCACGTTAGCGCCGCGCTCGCCAAAGTTGTCTGGGCCGCGCTGAATATCGGCGGATTCATCCAGCTGATCCACTAGCGCGGTACCGGTCACTCCGTTCAGTTGGCTAACACGCCGGTAGTTCTCACTAGCCGCCAGGCTCAATAGTTCAGCCCGGCTCAGGGGTTCGGTTCGAGTGGAGCTTATCGTCAGGTACTTAGCCCTAAAAATGTCGAAGCTGTCAGCCAGCTGCCCAGAAATGGTGGCGGTCAGACCAACGGTCAGCACAAGCGAAGCAATACCCAGCACCACGCCAAGCATGGTGAAGATATTGCGCCTCACCCGGTGAACGGTAGCGTCCCAGGCTTCTTTGAGGGACGCGAGCACCCAAGGTGCACGACCGCTCCCCTGCGGTTTAGATGCTTGTTCCTCAGCAAAGCTAAGCTGATTCAGAAACGCACGAACAGCCGTTTCTTCGTGCCGCGGTGCCTTCTGCTCGATGAGCTGCCCCTCATGCATACGTAGCACCCGGTCGCAGTGCTCCGCCACGAGCGGGTCGTGAGTAATCACAATCGTGCTTTGCTGCTCCCCTGTACATTCACGAAGCAGGTCAATCACTTCACGGGTGAGCTCTTCATCCAGCGAGCCGGTCGGCTCATCACAGAGCAGCAACGCTGGTTCCCCAATGAGCGCACGAGCAATAGCCACACGTTGCTTTTCACCGCCGGAGAGAGTGGTGATGGGTGCATCCGTTCGGTGGCTCAGCCCCAGCAGGGCGAGAGTGTCCGTAACCCGTTGTGCTCGTTCCGCTTTGGGCACGCCACGGTAGATGAGCGGTAGCTCAACGTTGCGGTACACGTTCTTATGCTCGATGAGGTGGAACGCCTGGAAGACGAAACCGATGCTGTCCAGGCGCGCTTCAGCTCGCTGTGCTGCGTTGAAGGTTGCGGTGTCTGTACCGTCCAGCAGGTAGCTGCCGGAGGCGGGCGTGCTGAGCAAGCCGAGGATGTTCAGCAGGGTTGATTTGCCGCTGCCGGACGGTCCCAGGATTGCGACGACTTCTCCGTAGCGGACTTTCAGGTCAATATTTTTGAGCACGTCAATTTGAGTGTCACCCTGCATAAAGTGCTGGGACACTCCCTGAATATCGACGCTATAGGCTGGTGGGTGCGCGTGAGCGGCGCGGGAGTCAGTCATGGCTACTCCCTACTTTTTCTCGCGCATGATTTTGACGCTGTCGCCTTCGTGCAGGTCACCGGTGACGGCGTTCTTGCCGTTGGCGTTGCTGATGACGGTAACGGTTACCTCGCGTTCTTCGCGGGCCTTCGATCCGTTGGAACTTTCGGGGCCGAGCACGATGACTCGGGTCTGTCCGTCACGGGTGTAGAGCGCCGATGAGGGTACGACCAGGTGTGCTTCGGGGGTTTCTTCGAGGGTGAGTTCCGCGTTGACGGTGCCTCGGAGGCTGTCCGCCTTATCCCCTACGTCGAGGGTGAGGATGCGTTCCCCTTCGGTGTTTCCTGCCGCACCGGCTGCGCCATTGAGATTGGAGCCAGCCGCACCTTCTGCGCCATTAGCCTGGCGGCCAGCCTGGCTATTGCCTGCGGCACCGGCGGCTTCGGAGGTGTTCTTGTATCCAAGGGTTGCGACGTACTCAGTATCACCGAGGGAGGGCACGGTTACCTTCTGGCCGCTACGGGCTTCGGGGGTGAGCCTGCCGGTGGTTCCGGTGCAGCTGAGGGTCTTGCTACCTTCTGCGATGGTGGCTACGGGACCATCTGCGATGGCGCCGGTTGCGCGGGGGTTGCCGGTGACAACTCCGGCACGGTTGATGATGAGGAAGTAACGGGAGGGAATGGGCTGGTCAGTCTTGACGTGCGCGTAGCCGAGGCTGTCGAGGAGGTTGTTGAGAGCCTCGTAGGTGTCTTCGGTGATGCGCGCGGGCTGCGGGCCCTGACGCCCCATGGCGGTCAGTGCCTCGTTGAGGAGTGCGGCGTCGGGGCCGCTATCGTCGAGTTTGAGGTCGCGGTAGAGTGCGAAACCACCGGTGAGGGTGATGAGAGGTTCACCGTTGACTTCTGCGATGAGGGTGCCGTTGCCGACGGTGTCACCGTGTTTGATAGTGATTGCGGTGTACTGCCCTTCACCGCTGTAACGCAACGGGGTTGAGGTAGCGTAGTTCGCGGTGCAGGTCAGGGGCACGGTGGTGCGCAGTTTTTCGCGGGTGACCGTGGCGGTGATGGTGGAGGGGTCCGGGGGTGCCGCTTCCGCATCTTTTTGGGCGGTGGTTTTGATGTTTTGGGCGCTGATGAGCGTACCCACGGTGATGATGAGGAGCAGGGCGATAATGCCGTAGAGCCAGAGGGTTTTCTTCTGACGGTTGGGGGTGGCGCTCATGGGGTCCCTTCTTTGGGTGCGCGTACGGGAACGCTATTGTCTGTGCCGTTTGGGCTTAGGCGGCGGTGCCGTGTGGGGTTAGTTTGTGCCCGGCACGGGGATACGTGCCGGGCACAATACGCTGTGACGAGGTGTAGCTGTTGCAGCTACTCTGTACGCCTGTTCTGGATAGTCCGCAGGATTAGCTCAGAATCTTTCGGGCATTCTCTTCAGCAGTTTTCTTGATCGTGGTCACCTGCTCGATGAGACCCTGCTCCTTTTCGAGGAAGGAACTCAGGTAAGCGATAGCCATCTTTCGCTGTTCTGCATCCAGCCCGGTTGCTTCGCGGCAGGTCGCATCGTTGATCGCCAGTTCATGGGTGTCCTGGTTGTTCTGGCGGTACTGTAGGCGAGCCATATCCGGAGACGTGTAGTCGCCTCCGAAGCGTTCCTTCATGCACTGTGCCCACTTCTCGGTGGCGGGCCCAAGGTCTTTGAAGATTGCGTCGTTGTTGAGGTAGTGAACCGCAGTGACGTAGACCTTTTTTATGGTCGCACGGGATTCTTCTGAACCGAAGACTGCGCGGGTGGCTTCTTGTTGGCAACCGCCCTTTCCTTCGGTGCCGTTTAGAGCCTGCATTTCGGCTTCGCTCATAGTAGGGCTCTGCTCTTCCAGTGCTGTAGTAGCCAAAGAGTAGCGCTCTTCGTATCCGCGAGCGCGGGCATCCGCAACGGTGAGAGGTTCAAGATCAGCCTGCAGAAGCAGCGGGATTTCAGTTTCTCCTGCAGGAACCTTGTAGTTCGGGAATCCTCGTTCAGCCATGCACTGGCTCAGGGAACGCTGGTAGGCACGAACAACGTTGTCAGAAAGTGAGGCGAGGTTCTCTACTTTTTCGATAGCTTGACTATCGGGGCTCGTGGAGGCGCTATACGCTTTCTCAGCGTTAGCGGACGCCGAGGAGTCGGCACTGGGCTGCCCGGATGCGCAGGAGCTAAGCAGCAGGGTTAGTGGGAGTAGAGCCCCGGCGAGGGTTCGTAGGGTGTTCTGTCGACGCATAGGTGGGCACTTCCTCGTGAAATATAGCTGCATCTTTGTCCGCTCGTTCAGGGGCTCTTCGTTGTTTGCCCTTGAGAGAAGAGTATTTGAACACTAGCCTACTATGCGCCGGGGGGGAGGCAAGAGGGACCGGTATCCGTCCTCTCGCCTTATGCAGTGTCGGGGATAGCACGCCGCATGTTTCTCCATCTGGATGTGACTGGAGGGACGGTATTCGTCCTCGTTCCTACAGGGGCACCCGCCCTCGCTTCGCTTCGAGCACCCTGATGTCACTTCGGACGATACCGCCCCTCCACGCGCACCAACCACTGCCAGATCAAGCCGGTGCACCTTCCGGAAGCGACATCAGGGTACCCTCTCGGGTGCTCTCCGCCGCGAAGCAAGGAAGAGCGGAGCGCCCGAGAGGGTGGGTTCCCCTGTAGGAGCGTAGGAAGGTCTGCACCGGCCGCATCCGTAGAGATGCAAGTACCGCCCCAAGAACCGGTTAGTTGCCTGTCATACCCAGCAGCTCATTCGCGCGAACGCGAGCCCAACGCTCCGCGTTCAGCACCGCCTCCAGCGTCAAATCAGCGTCAGAGACAGCCTCAGCGCTGCCGGTGTGCTCTTCCAGTACACGTGCGACCGAATCGACAATGTCGGTAAAGCGAATCGCGCCTGCATGGAATGCTGCGACGGCTTCCTCGTTGGCGGCGTTGAACACTGCCGGGTGGGTGCCGCCGACCTTGCCAGCCTCCTTGATCATGCGCACGGCGGGGAATGCTTCCTCGTCCAGCGGCTCAAAAGTCCAGGATGTCGCCTTCGACCAGTCACATGCGGGCACAGCACCGGGGATGCGGTGCGGCCAGGTCAGACCCAGTGCGATGGGCAGAACCATGCTCGGCGGGGACGCCTGCGCAATGGTCGAGCCGTCCACGAACTGCACCATGGAATGCACGATGGACTGCGGGTGAACCGCCACGTCAATACGATCCAGGCCCACACCGAACAGGTGGTGTGCCTCAAGCACTTCGAGTGCCTTGTTGACCATGGTTGCCGAATTGGTGGTGACGACCAGGCCCATGTCCCAGGTGGGGTGTGCGAGCGCCTGTGCGGGGGTCACATCGTGCAACTGTTCTCGCTTGTAGCCGCGGAAGGGGCCGCCGGATGCGGTGAGAATCAGTCGGTCGATTTCTGCGTCGGTTCCGGAGGCGAGTGCCTGGGCGAGGGCGGAGTGTTCGGAGTCGACGGGCACCATGGGGGTGTCCAGGGGCGATGCATCGACGGCGGCGCATACGAGTGGGCCACCTGCAATGAGGGATTCCTTGTTAGCCAGTGCCACGCGGTAACCACTGTTGAGCGCGGTGAGGGTCGGTTCCAGGCCGATGGAGCCGGCGATGCCGTTCAGCACGGTGTCTGCCGGGCATGCTGCCGCCTGTACGGATGCTTCGGCGCCGTGGGCGATCTGCGGGGTGTAGCCGGTGATGCCGGCTTCGGAGGCTGCCACTTCGATAAGTTCACGGAGGCGCTGCGCGTCTTCTGCGGTGCCGCTGGTGGCGACCAGTTCAGCGCGCACATGCACTGCCTGGCCTGCGAGCAGTTCGAGGGAGCGGGAGCCTGCAGAGAGGGCGACAACCTTCAGCGGTGCGTCGGCGGCGGAGGCGCTGGTACCCTTGAGCGCGGCGAGGTGGTCGATGACTTCCATGGCTTGGGTGCCGATGGAGCCGGTTGAGCCGAGGAGGGTGACGCGCTGCGGTGCGCGGGTGAGTTCTGTGAGGGCGTCGGTGAGGCGGTCGCGGTTCCCGCCGACGCGTGCTGAGGATCCAAACTTCATGGTTCTAGTGTCTCATGAGCTCGCGGCTTTGCAGGGGCACGCTGATTCGCCGCTACGTAGATGGACTCAGTATAGAAGACATCAGGGCAGAACGCTCCAGCACAGAAAAATCCCCCACCCTGGTACGGGGCGGGGGGATTCAACGCATACGTTTTAGAGCAGATCTTGCAGCAGCTCAATGCAGCGGTCTAGGAAAGCATCCACCTGTGATTCCTCGTAACTGACGGTTCCCGAGGCGGGGCTGAACTTTGCGTGGCGCACCACGGAGGGGTCCAGCGGCTCTTCGCTGTTGAGCTGGGCGTACACACGGTCGCAGATGGCGTCCACATCGCCGACGAAGTAGCCCATGTGTCGGCGCTTGCTGGGGCGGCGGAAACGCTCACCGGCGGGGCGTTCCAGGCGGCCTGCAAGCAACTCGCCGGTTTCTACGAGGGAGCGTTCCCAGTTCTCCAGGCCGTACGCCTCAATGTAGCGGCTGCGTTCGAGCTTGGCGAAGCGTTCCTCAATCTTTTCAAGGGCGCGGTCGACCACATCCAGCTGGTAGCCGCCAGGTTCTTCACGGAAGACGACCTGGCGGATTCGTCGGGAGGTGTAGAGGTCTTCGGGCAGTTCGGGGGCTCCGCTGAGCTTTTCGTAGTCCTCGGCAAGGCGGGTGAACAGGCGGTCGACTTCACTGCGCTTGTAGCCGGGTTCGGTTTCTGCTGCACGGGCAAATCCGCCTCCGCGGGTGGTGCTTGCCAAGGTGGCTCCTCTCGACGATTGAACTTTAAGAATACCAATGCGCAGGCTACCTGACGCAAGGTTGGCGGGCGGTGTCGTAAATATAGTCCCTTACGCCCCCGATGCACCGGGTACAGTAAATGGGTCCAGCAAAGGCGGGGCGTCCCTCCCCATTCATGGGAAGAAACGCCCCGCCTTTCATGAGCAACCAAAGCTTCAGGCTTTAGAGCGGCATAATAAACCGGAAAATCAGGCAACCAGCCGCCGCAGCGAAAAGAATCGAGTCCAGACGATCCATCATACCGCCGTGACCGGGCAGAATATTCGACATATCCTTCACACCCATACGGCGCTTGAACACGGACTCCACCAGGTCACCGGCAGTCGAAGCGATCACCATGACCGCCGCCAGCGGAATAGCCCAGTACCAGGGCGAATCCATGACCGCCAAGGCGATAGCACCAACAACCGCCGAGCCGATGAAGGAACCGGCCAGGCCCTCCCAGCTTTTCTTCGGGGAAATCTTCGGCACCATCGGGTGCTTACCCCAATTCACGCCGGCAATAAAGCCGAATGTGTCATTGCAGATGGCCATCAGCAGAATCATGAGGATGCCGCGCTCGCCGTGTTTCGTCTGGAAGTAGACCATGGCGATACCCAGCATCAGCGGCACCCACAGCAGAGCCAGAGCGCTACCGCTCAAAGACTTACCCAGTGAGACCTGACGGTCAGTACGCACAAGAGCAGAAGAGAGCAGCAACACCAGCAGGCTCACCGCCAGGGCGATGCCCAGCCCGGTAAAACCGAACAGGAAGGCCACCACCACAATTGCGCCCGACAGGCCACCCAGCAGGTACTCCGGGATGCCGTAGCCGCGGCGGGTATTGAGCACATGTCCAATCTCCCAGGCGCCCAAAGCCGCCGAGACGGTAGCGACCGCAACAAAAATCGGCTGGTAAATCAAGCCCAGCACCAACAGCACACCGAAACCAACGCCCACACCAATGGCAGCGGGCAGGTTACGGCCAGCTTTGGCGCTACGCGACTTCACCAGTGTTGCAGCAGTCTGCGGGCTCGGCTGTGGAGCAGGCGGCTCGCTTCTCTCTTCTTTCGCATCTTTGCGTGCACTCATTAGGGTTTAGACCTCAAGCAGTTCAGCTTCCTTGTGCTTGTACAGTGCGTCGACCTGGTCGATGTGCTTCTTGGTCTGTGCGTCCAGTTCCTTCTCAGCACGTGCGCCTTCGTCTTCACCGATTTCACTGTCCTTGACCAGCTTGTCAATAGCGGTCTTAGCATGGCGGCGAACATTACGGATGGAGATACGAGCCTCTTCAGCCTTGTGGTTGACGAGCTTGGTATATTCCTTACGGCGCTCAGCGGTCATTTCGGGCATAACAACGCGGATAGCTGCACCGTCATTGCTGGGGTTAACACCCAGGTCGGAGTCACGCAGAGCCTTCTCGATAGCTGCCAGTGCGGTCACGTCGAAGGGAACGATCTTGACGGTACGTGCGTCCTCAACGTTGAAGGACACCAGCTGCTGCAGCGGGATCGGTGCACCGTAGTAGTCGGCGGTCAGGCCGCTGAAGATTGCGGGGTTCACACGACCGGTGCGGACCTTAGCGAACTCAGTCTTAGTTGCTTCGATGGTCTTTTCCATCTTCTCGCCGGCTTCGGCAAGGATTTCTTCGATCACGAAAGGATCTCCTTTGTCGGAATTCTGGGGGACCAGAATTGTCGGTGGGTGCGCGTTCAGCCCTCATGATTTCTCACCGGTTCGCGGCGCATCCGAGGCGAAAACCTTAGAAATAACGCGAAGTCGACGGGAAAGAGGCAGAACATCTTGTTTGATATAAGTCTAGACGGTGCCGCCGGGCATAAGCGAGTTTTAGCGCTTACCCGCGCGGTACCGTCCAGAATAAGTCCGCGCTATCGAGCACGGTCACAGTGTGAGGGGGCGTTCCATACGCCCCACCCTAAAAATTTAGGTGTTAGCGAGTAACGAGGGTACCCATCTTCTCGCCCAGAATTGCGCGGGTCACATTACCTTCACCCTGCATGCCGAACACGCGCATGGTCACGTTGTTGTCACGGCACAGGGAGAACGCGGTCTGGTCCAGCACGCGGATGTTACGCTGCATTGCCTCATCGTAGGTGAGGTTGTACAGGCGCTCAGCGTTGGGGTCCTTGTTCGGGTCAGCAGTGTAGATGCCATCCACGCCGTTCTTAGCGACCAGAACCTCATCTGCGTGGATTTCCAGGGCGCGCTGAGCAGCCACAGTGTCGGTGGAGAAGTAGGGCAGACCCGCACCAGCACCGAAGATCACGACGCGGTCCTTCTGCATGTGACGGATCGCGCGGCGAGGAATGTAAGTCTCAGCAACCTGCGGCATGGTGATTGCGGACTGAACGCGGGTGTCAATGCCCTCCTGCTCCAGGAAGTCCTGCAGAGCCAGGGAGTTCATCACGGTGCCGAGCATACCCATGTAGTCTGCACGGGAACGGTCCATACCTGCCTGGGAGAGTTCAGCGCCGCGGAAGAAGTTGCCGCCACCAATCACGATGGAGGTCTCAACTTCACCAACGGTTGCGGCGATCTGCTTAGCGATGCTGCGCACGACCTCGGTCGAAATACCAACTTCACCGCCGCCAAAAACCTCACCGGAAAGCTTGAGCAGAACGCGGCGACGGCCGGTCTCGTCATGGTGAATCGGGTGCGAAATAGCTTCGGTCATGGTTCCTCCAGTGGCTTACCTAGGGGTTGTTATAGGTGATCGGGGCGGGCTCCTGCCGCCTAGTCCTTATCAAGGATACAGCAAAGCCGGGTAGCCACCACTGGTGACTACCCGGCTTCAGGTTATAACCCCAACGTCATACTATTTCCCTTACCGGGAACCTGCAATACGGGAGGGCAGAACTGCTGCGAGTCCTTATGCACCCACGCGGAAACGTGCGAATGCGGTTGCGGTTGCGCCAGCCTCGGACAGAACCTGTGCAACAGACTTCTTTGCGTCCTTTGCGAAGTCCTGGTCGAGCAGGGTGTTCTCCTTAAAGAAGCCCTTCAGTCGACCCTCAACGATCTTGTCCAGAATCTTCTCGGGCTTGCCCTCAGCGATTGCGGTCTCGCGAGCAACGCGCTTCTCGGTCTCAACCTGGTCTGCGGGGATGGACTCGGAATCCAGGTACTTGGGGCTCATTGCAGCAATGTGGACTGCAACGTCGTGTGCAATCTCCTCGGTGTTCTCACCGGAGACAGCCAGCAGAACGCCAACCTGTGCGGGCAGGTCCTTGGAGGTCTTGTGCAGGTACACTGCAACGTGCTCACCCTCAACGCGTGCAATACGGCGGACAACGATCTTCTCGCCCAGCAGTGCACCAGCGTCGGTGGTCAGCTCCTCAACGGTCTTGCCCTCGTAGGATGCAGCCTGCAACTCTTCCAGGGTGGAAGCGTCAGCAGCAATAGCAGCCTCGAGCACGTTCTGGCCGAAAGCGATGAAGGGGTCGGACTTTGCCACGAAGTCGGTCTCGGAGTTGACCTCAACCATGTAGCCAACGCCGTTCTCAACGCGTGCAGCCACCAGACCCTCAGCGGTTGCGCGACCCTCGCGCTTGGTGATGCCCTTCAGACCCTTAACGCGGATGATCTCGGCAGCCTTCTGCTGGTCGCCGTTAGCCTCGTCCAGAGCCTTCTTGACGTCGAGCATACCTGCGCCGGTCTTCTCGCGCAGTGCCTTGATGTCTGCTGCGGTGTAGTTCGCCATTGTGAACTCCTTGTGTTGCTGTAATAAATCGGGATGACATCCCGGTGGTACAAATGGCGGACGGCGCCGCGCCCAGGTCAGGGCGGGCGCCGTCCGAACGTGGTCCCCGCGGGCGGGGGCCACAAAGCATAAAGCTTAGTGGGCTAAGGAAGCTTACTTAGCTGCCTCTTCAGCCTGTGCAGCCTCGTGCTGCTCCAGGAGCTCGCGCTCCCAAGCTGCCATGGGCTCTTCAGCTGCTTCAGCCTTGCCGTTCTTCTTAGCGTTGCGCTCGATCAGGCCGGCTGCCACTGCGTCAGCAATCACGCGGGTGAGCAGGTTGACGGAGCGGATAGCGTCGTCGTTACCGGGGATCGGGAAAGCAACCTCGTCGGGGTCGCAGTTGGTGTCGAGGATAGCAACAACGGGGATGCCCAGCTTCTGAGCCTCGTTAACTGCCAGGTGCTCCTTCTTGGTGTCAACAACCCACAGGAGGGAGGGAACCTTGGACAGGTTGCGGATACCACCGAGGGTCTTCTCGAGCTTCTCGAACTCGCGACGCATAAGGAGCAGCTCCTTCTTGGTGTAGCGAGAACCTGCTACATCGTCGAAGTCAATCTGCTCGAGTTCCTTCATGCGCTCAATGCTCTTGGAGATGGTGCTGAAGTTGGTCAGCATACCACCGAGCCAGCGGTGGTTCACGTAGGGCATGTTCACGCGGGTTGCCTGCTCAGCGATAACTTCCTGAGCCTGCTTCTTGGTACCCACGAACAGGATGTTGCCACCGTGTGCGACGGTCGACTTAACAGCCTCGTATGCCTTGTCGATGAAGGCGAGGGACTGCTGCAGGTCGATGATGTAGATGCCGTTGCGCTCGGTCAGGATGAAACGCTTCATCTTGGGGTTCCAACGGCGGGTCTGGTGACCGAAGTGAACGCCGGAGTCCAGCATTTCACGCATAGTTACGACGGGCATGTCGTCTCCTTTGTGGTGCCGCGCGGACCTCCCATTCGGGCTAGCCCAACGCGCGCATAGTAGTTATCAGTTTTTCCTGGCGGCGATTAGCGTTCACGGTTACCCGTTTTGCTCAGGCCCTAACCACCCTGTGTGGGTGGACCGAAGGTCCCTTATCGACTCCCCGTCTGAGGATGCCGCTCACGCCGCGCGTCGTCAGTGATGCTGTGCAAATCCCCTCGAAGAGGGAGAATACCGGCGCAGGCACACTGCAATACGACATTATACCGTATATTCCGCGATTAATCCGCCGGATTAGGGTTAAAGCCTGTGAAGGCGGGCCGGGTGTGTGCAGGGGCACTGTGGATAAAGGATTTTAAGGCGGCAACGGCGGGGTTATCCACAATTTTTCGTGAGGCACTGCGGGGCGGGGCAATTCGTGATGTGCTCAGAAGATGAAGCAGAACATGAAGACATTAGAGGGAAAGCTACGGCACACGATCTTGGTGGTGTGCTGTCTGCTGGGTGCACTTCTGAGTGCGGGTGAGCAGGGCTACGCGGGTAGTCAGGGTTATTTGAGCTGGATCAGTTCTACAGACGGGGATGGTTTCACAGAGAGTGGCACCTCAAGTGTGCACGTTCCCAGTAGTGCGCGAGCTCCCAGCGCCGTTGAACTCACCGCGAGCCGACTACGCTACCGCTCCCCCACCGCCGAATCCAGACCGCGGGTAATCCGCCCCTTTGAGAAGCCCGCCCAACGCTGGAGCGCCGGGCACCGCGGCATAGACCTTGCCGTACCTGAGAACGACCGGCGCATCTACGCACCGGCGGCGGGGAAAGTGGTTTTCAGCGGCACGGTCGTCAACCGAAAAGTACTGGTCCTTGCACATCCGGACGGGCGACGCAGCACCTTCGAACCTATGGACGAAACATTACCGGTCGGCACCATGGTTGCAGCCGGTGAGGTAATCGGCACCGTCGCTGTCACGGCGGACGGCACCAGCGAGCGCCCCTACCGGCGATGCTCCACCCCGTGCCTGTACTGGGGCGTACGTGAGGGAGGCGCCCGCAGGGACGGCAGCGGCAAGACCGCCGAGTACATCAACCCCATGAGCCTGCTAGGGTCGAAGGAGCCGAGCATTTTACTTCCCGTACCGGGCGGATATTAGGCACGGGTACTTGTGCCGAGCATGAGCTGAACCAAATACAGCTGTGGTCCGTCACCTCCGGGAAGGAGGTAACGGGCCACAGGAGCCAGTCTAAGTTGTGCTCACTAGTCTAGGCGCTAGAGGCAGATATTTACTGGAGGATGTCACCGTCATCAGCACCGAACTGGTTCAGCTGTACCGACTGGTTGGGCTGTGCAGGCTGCTGAGCAGTCTGACCGGGCTGAACCGGCTGCGCTGCATGTGCTGCGTGCGCATCGTACGCGGGCATTGCCTTGGTCGGTTCAGTCTCACCGTAGTTTAAGCCCTGCTGCGGAGTGAACACCTGAGTCGGCGAGTCATCACCCACAGTATAGGCAGTGTTCTGCGCAGGGTAACCGGGCTGACCAGCGTAGCCACCCTGTGCCGGATAGCCGTTCTGTACATCAGCCTGGGTTGCACCGTAACCGGTCGCAACACCCGCCGCAGCACCAAGGGCTGCCGCCGAAGCGGCACAACGCTCACGGCCCTTCGCACGAGCCGCCGCAATCTTCTTGCGGAAGACGAAGAGCAGAACCAAGATGAGCAGCAGCAGACCCACAATGATTGCATCCACAATCACGTCAATCATGCTCAGACCGGACGCCGGAACAGTCAGACCGGAGGTGCTACTGACACCGCGGTCAGTCTTGACGCTCAGCTCGCCACCATTCACGGTGAGCTGCACATGCTGAGAGTTCTTCGCGATGCTGTTCGCGGCATCTACCTTCTGCTGGTCCAGCGAGGAGAAGGTCGGTGCCTTGAAGGTGAACTCGAAGGGAGCCGAGTAGTAGCTACCCAGCTTCGAAGAGAGCTTAATCTCAGGGGTCACAATGTAGTCGGAGCCGAAGGGGTGGTAGCCAGCGGGGCGGGTGACGGTCACCTTCGAATCGGGCAGGTACCCGTTCAAACGCTGGTTGAACTCGTTCTGGTCCTTACCGCGAACCTTCACGCTCACGATGGTGGCGCCACCGTCCTGACGGACCTCGGTCTCGTCATTGCTACCGCCTGCGAAAACGTCCTTGAGCTTCTGCTCAGCGCCCGAAACATCCTCGGTCGGGAATGCGTAGAGGAAACGCGCTTCCATGGAACCGTCCAGGCCCAGGGAAGTAACCACCTTCATACTCTTCATCTCAATCTGGCGCGAAGAAACAAGGTTAACCGCGAGAATCCTATTGTTCGAGCTGGAAGAGTTACTATCGCGTCGGCTGTAGTTAGGCTCGTAGCGGCGGTCCTCGCTCTCCTTCATCGTAAGGGTCATACCCTGACCCTCCGGGGAGCACAGCAGGGAGCAATCCAGAGTACCCGAGATGGTCTTCTCAACCTTGAAAGATCCGTCCTTCTCGGTTACTTCACGGCTAAAGGACAAATCAGAGCTGCTTGCACCAAAAATCTTCTTGAGCTTATCGCTCAGGTCCTGCGAAGAGGAAGCCTGGAAGATCAGGGTGCGACCAATTTCTTCCTTAGCAGCGTTGGTTGATGCGGAAGGAGCGTAACCCCTCGCTTCAGAAGAATCCAGCCCCTTCTTCAGCTCAGCGCCTTCAGGCTTGACCTGATTCAGGTAGGCATCCACTGCAGAGGAAGTTTCGCTATTCATAATTTCCTTGGCCGAGAAGGAAACCATAACAGAGTAACCGCCATCCTTCTCGTTGATATCCATGAATACAGCCTTGAAGCCGCGGTCCTGGACGTCCTTCGCAGAAATGGTGGAGCCGCCGGAGTTCTTCACTTTCTTCTCGCCAAACTTCACAGTGGTTTCGCTGCCGCTGCTGTTGAACACACTGTTCTTCTGGGAGGAATCAATCACACCATCAACAACAAGAGCTTCCGGGAGCCAGTCCAGCAAGTCTTTCGAGCTGAAGTTTTCCTTCACCTGAATACCCTGTACCAGACCCTGGTCAGAGTTGACGATGCTAATCTGCGGGGTAGCACTGGAACCAGCAGCCTTCAGGATAGAAGCGACCTTGGTACGGTACTCGTCCACAGAGGAGAAGGGAATGGTGAAGGTCGCACGTGCCTTGCCACCCTCAGACTGAATACCACCGTACTCCAGGCCCTCAGGCAGGTGTTTACGCACGGACGCATCCAGCGCCTGGGCGCCACCTTTAATCTTGTCCTTGTTGTCCTTCATATCGAAAGAAACCAGCATGGTGCGTGTACCCTTCTCAGCATTCTCAAGACCAAGCTGGGTCTCAATCTTAGCACCGCAGGCGCTCAGGATCAGGGCGGCAATGGTCAGCAGAACCGCCAAGAACATCCAACGCTGGTGACTGTCAGGTTTCACAGAGTAATTCAAAGTCTGCACGTATATCTCCCTAACTCACCAGTCGGTAGCTGATGAAGTACACAAGCATGACGGCAAGTACCCATGCTGTGCTCAGCGTCGCGTGCATGATAATCGGGGACTTCACGAAACGACCCAGACGATTCAAACCAAGGTAGACGAGGGCCTCACCAGAGAAAACAGCGAAAGCTAGCAACAGCCCCAGCAGTACGAAGATAAAACCGAACCCTTCGTTGCTACTGATTCCACGCATGAAGAGAGCTACAAGGCTCAATACAATATACGTAGGGGCTACAGTCAGAGTCGACACCGCTACTACTTGCATCGAGGAAGCAAATGTAACCGGAACCTTGCCTGTGCGAGCAGTCAGCATAATCTGTACTCCACGCAGAATCAACACTACAGCTGAGATTACGAGGAGTCCCAGAAAAACGAGGAAGAGCTGACCGAAGGTAATCTTAGCGGTCATAAAGCTGTAAGCATCGCGGAACATAAATTTGAGGAATCCCAGCAGAAGCTGGGTAAGGAAGAAGGCAGCAACGATGGCTTGCAGAAAGACAGGAATTACCCAGCCCCATAGACCGGAAGCCTCCAAACGGGCGTGAGCCGGGCCAGGCTTACCAGCAAAGACATCCTGAAAAGCGTCCCATGTAGCACTCAAAGCTTTCATAAAAGGATCCGGCCCGGTAGCAGCATATACCGGTTGTGCAGGCTGACCAGGCTGTGCGGGGGCTGTCTGAGCCTCAGCACTCGGCTGTGCATTAGCATTTACCTGAGCGGGGTGAGGTACCTGCTGCGGATGGACGGGCTGCTGAGGTGCTAGCGGCACGGCAGGCTGAGTAGCATTACCCTGCTGGCTCACCTGAGCTGCCTTACCCGGCTGAGCAGGCAGCGAAGCGTCCTGCGCGGGACGCACGCCGGGATCATAGCCGTAACCACCGACTGCAGATGCACCCTGCGACGGGTTGTTGGGAGTGTTCTCCGACATTGAGATCCTCTCGTATGGTGTGTGGAAGCAATATCGCCGGCAGAATTAGCTTACCTGCGGTATCTCCCTGTCTTTCGTGACAAGACTTTTCAACCCTACCGTATTGAACGCTATGATGCGTCTTCGTTCGTCATTTACCCATTTTCATCACCATTGATGCACTCCATGCATGAAAGTAGGCCTGAGAGCACGACAAAAGCGCGAAAAGAGGGTGCGAAAAAGCCCCGCCCGCCGACAAGTGGGTGAAGTCGACGGGCGGGGCAGTAGGGAGTGCGGGGCTCGAACCCGCGACCAAGGGATTATGAGTCCCCTGCTCTAACCGGCTGAGCTAACTCCCCATCCGGTGCAGTGATGGCGCACAATGGGCGCCAGCACCATCCTCTAGAATACCTGAACAGCGACTGAGAACGAAAAATACTCAATCCGCCGCTCAAGGGCTAGAGAAGCTTAGCGTCGCGAGTCCAGGTAACGCTGGTACGGAGCGTCCCTCACGTACAGCTCCTCGAAGGTGCGCCAGGTGTTCTCAGCGCTGTGGAAGCCCACGATGCGGTGGGACTCACGACCCATCTGCTCACGCTCAGCGGCGGGCAGGGAGAGCACAGCCTCCAGCTTCTTGGCCAAATCCTGAGCGTTATTGGGTTCGAAGAGGTAGCCGTTCACACCATCCTCCACCAGATGCGGCAGAGCCAGCGCATTCGCGAGCACCACGGGGGTGGAGGCGCTCATCGCTTCCAGGGAAACCAGGGACTGCAGTTCGGCGGTACCGGGCTGGCAGAACACATCAGCCATCTGGTACACCTCGGGCAGACGCTCATCCGGAACGAAGCCGCGGAAAATCACGCGGTCGAACACGCCGCAATCGTGCGCCTTCTGTTCGAGAGCCTCACGCAGCTCGCCGCCACCGGCGATATCCAGCACGACGTGCTCGAGAGTATCCGGCAGCAGGGAGAGCGCCTCGATCAGCACGTCCACATTCTTCTCTTCAGCCAGGCGACCCACGAAGGCGATACGCAGCTCACCCGGAACCTTGCCAGCGTCAGCGCCCTCAGCCAGCTCGTAGTCGCTAATCTCAATACCGTTAGAAACGGGCATAACGGGGCGATTAAAATGGCCCAGGTCGCGCATCGCATCCGCACCAATCTGGGTGGGGGTGGTAACGACGGCGGTCTGGGAGAAGCAGAAACGCATGTCCCTCCAGGTGATCTTCTCAATCACACGCTTCACTGCGGAGGGGAAGGGCAGGAACGGGTCAAGGTTCGCCGGCATGAAGTGGTTCGTGGAGATGACGCGGATACCGCGACGCTTCGCCTGAAAGATAAGGGCACGACCAATAATGTAGTGGCACTGCACGTGCACCACATCCGGGCGGACCTCATCGAGGATTGCGCCGACCTCGGACCAAATCTCCCAGGGCAGGCAGATGCGGTTCGTCTCGTGGGTCGGGGGCAGATGCGAGCGCAGGCGGTGCTCAACGATACCGCCCTCTACTTCGGTGCGGTAGCTGGGGCCGGGGATAGGGCTGGCTGCGACTACGTGTACGGAGTGGCCGCGCTTGAGCATGGAGGTGGCGAGGCGGTGACCGAATTGTGCTGCACCGTTAATGTCCGGCGGGTAGGTTTCTGCGCCAATCAGAATCGTCTTTGCCTGTTCCATGACGGGGCTCCTCATCGGGGTGTAGCGTGTCGGTGACTTTGGGGTTTCGGGTGCGACGGTGCGCCGCTTCTACCTCTGCCTGTCGCGTGAACCGGGTGGGTCCAGTACGTATAGCACTTGTCTATTCTACCTGTGAGCTGCGTCCTTCTCCGATTCATGGAGGGAGGGTTTGGCTGGGAGTTGCCTCTAAACCTCCCGTCCGGCCAGGTGCCCTCAATTTACCCAAGACGCGCAAACGCCCCGATGTACTCATCGGGGCGTTTGGACGCTTGGCATTAAACCTATGCCGGTTTGAGCGGCAAACGGTCTTTATTAGCGGCGAACCAGGCGGTTCAGGAAGTGCAGGACGGTTGCAATGGATGCACCCAGTACTGCGAAAGACTTCCAGCGTGCCTGCAAAACCTCGGGCTTGCGCACGTTCTCTGCCAGGCCACGACCGGTAGCTGCTGCACCTGCAGCAACCTCGGAGGGGACTGCCTTGAGAGCATCCAGAGCCTGCTCGGTGTTGTTCTGAACGTCGCCGGTGTAGGACTGCAGGTCGTCGCGCAAGGCTGCCAGGTGCTGGCGACGCTCTGCGGTGCGCTGCTTGAGCTCTTCGAAGGTCGGCGGCTTGGGCTCTTCCTCACCGCGTGCCTTACGCTCTTCAGCTTCCTGACGTGCGCGTTCTGCTGCTTCTTCAGCTTCCTTAGCCTTCTGCTCTGCACGCTCTGCCTGTTCCTTCTTCAGGCGCTCAGCGGACATGGCGGTACCTTCCTTGAGTACGCCGAGGTCGAAGAGCAGACCGAAGATTGCGGATTCGGGCTTGAACGGCAGCTGCGCCTTGACCTTCTTCAGACCGACCAGGGCACAGATTGCCAGGACGATGAGGAAGATGAGGGCGAAGACCAGCGCGGATGCCCAGTAGGGCATGACGGTGCCGAGACCGAGGATTGCTGCAGCAACCAGGGCAATGATCAGGAACAGACCGAAGACTGCTGCTACACCGAAGAAGGCCGCACCCTTACCAACGGCGATACCCTTGGTCTTCAGCTCGTGTTTTGCAATCTGGATTTCGTCCTTAACCTGGCTGGGTCCAAGGGTCTTGAAGGTTTTGCCAGCGTCGATGATGTTCGCGACGCCGGACTTAATCCCGCTGATGCCAGCAAAGAAACCCTTAGGTGCCTTAGGATTAGTAGTAGTGGTCATGACCACCTCTCCGTGACGTGTTTTTGGAGGCTTCTTTTTCGCACTCCACCTCCTATAGTTTAGCCCCTTATTCCATCTCTGGATGACCGTTTGAGTGCGGTTTTATACTATCTCTTCAGGTATTTTCGACTTTCTGGAGATTGTGTTGAGCTACAGGCGTAGCTTTCTGGGTTTGGTTGCGTTGCGGATTTGCTCTGGAGCAGGCGCAAGAGGATGCTGACCGACCACTCCCCCGCTACGCGCTGGGTGGATGCGTGGCGTGTAAGTGGGGAACTTTTCTATGCGTTAGACTTCACATTTTTGCAGGGTGAAGCATCGTTGCCTCGCCGAGTGGTTCTCGCCGAGTGGTTACTGCGCTGGAGTCCCGTCGGGAAAATGGAAAAGCCTCAGAACTTTATTCTGAGGCTTTCACTATTTGCTCCCCCGACTGGACTCGAACCAGTAACCCTTCGATTAACAGTCGAATGCTCTGCCAATTGAGCTACGGGGGATTATTTTGCTTTTCGTTGCCGGTTTCCCTTGCAACGAGTAATAACTATACCGGGACTGTTTGGGCTCCGCAACTTTAAATACCGTGAAGTGCGTCACTCTTTGGGCTGTCTGATGAGATTGGGCGGTACGGCTCCTGCTGATTGGCGGTGCTCCCCCAGCTACCTGTGGAACGTAGAGGTTCTACAGCTAGCCGGGGTATTCACAAGGAACCGTGCTTAGCCGCGCTGTGTGCTGAGCTGGCGGCGGCGCATTTCCAGTTCGAGGAGCTGACGCTGTACCGCTTCAAACTCTTCGTCGTCGGGGTTGGCGCTGAGCTGTTCCAGGCGCATCATCAGGTCAGATTTTTGGCGGGCGATCTGCTGTTCGAATAGGGCGTTGAGTGCGCCGGTAACGAAGTTGGGCAGGTACTCGTCGCTACTGACCGGTAGCGGTGAGACAGCAAGCTCCGCGATAGCGGGGTGTACGCCTTCCACGGCGCCGGAGCGCACACAGTTAATCCATTCGATTCCAGGGGTAGGTGCCATGACGGTTGCCGCATGAATAATGCCGGCCGCTACCTCGCGGTGGGTGCGGTAGCGGAACTGCACGATGGCGAGATTACGCCACTGTTCCACGCTGATGAGCTCGGGGTACTGCAGGGCAATCTCGAGCGCCGCCTTTTCGAGGCGGGCAACCGGGTCGCGCGGGTCGGGGGTGAGGAATTCCTCGACGGCGGGGGCGGTCGCCTCCGGCTGGGGTACAGCGGGTTGAATACTGCTCGGTGGGTGCGCGGCAGCGTTCTGCCCGGCGTAGGCGCTGGGTGCGACGTGGTCTTCCGGGGGCGGTGCATCGTAGGCGGGGTCGTAGGGCGCGTCCGCATGAACTGCCCCCTGAATACCTGCATACCCTGGCGCGCCGGGCACACCCTGCGGACCTTCATTCAGACGCTCGTACCGCGGCGCGGCGGTAGCCTCCGCTTGCTGGATGCGCGAAAGCTTCGGGTGGTTCTGTGCGTACGCCACGGCACGCTGAATCTCGTCGAGTTCCAGACCGAGCTGACCAGACACCTTACGCATGTAGGCGGGGCGCAGATCGCGGTCCTTGATGCCGGCAATAATCGGGGCGATAGCGCGCATCGCCAGCACGCGACCTTCAAGGGTCGCCAAATCGTACTTGACGAGGGTCGAATCAATCGCAAACTCGAAGAGCGGTCGGCGCGAAGCAATCAGAGAGCGCACGGCGGCGTCGCCCTTATGCAGGCGCAGGTCGCAGGGGTCCATACCATTCTCGGCTACCGCCACAAAGGTCTGTGCGACGAAGCGCTGATCCTCCTGGAAGGCGGCCATGGCGGCTTTCTGTCCTGCGGCATCACCATCGAAGGTGAAGATGATTTCGCCACCGGAGCCGTCGTCGGTAATCATACGGCGCACCATCTTGATGTGCCCGGGACCGAACGCGGTGCCGCAGGTCGCAACGGCGGTGGTGATTCCGGCGAGGTGTGCCGCCATGACGTCCGTATAGCCTTCCACAATGACAACCTGCTTAGTCTTGGTCATATCGCGTTTTGCCAGGTCAATGCCGTAGAGCACCTGGGATTTCTTGTACAGTTGCGTCTCGGGAGTGTTCAGGTATTTGGGACCCTGGTCATCGTCAAAAAGGCGGCGAGCACCGAAGCCGATGGTTTCACCGGCGATGGTACGAATCGGCCAGATGATGCGGCCACGGAAGCGGTCATACAGGCCACGGTTACCCTCCGAGAACATGCCGGTAGCCTTCAGTTCCTCATCGGTGAACCCCTGGGAGCGAAGGTGCTTGAGCAGGTGGTCCCAGCCGCGCGGGGCGTAGCCGACACCGAACTTGCGGGTTGCGGCGGGGTCGAAACCGCGGGCGCCGAGGAAGCGTTGTGCCTCCTGCGCATCCGGTGAGTAGAGGTTGCGTTCAAAGAACTCAGTGGCAATCTTGTGCGCATCGAGCAAGCGGCGGCGCATGCCCGCCTCGTAGCGGTCGCCCGGCTTACCGCCCTCATAATGCAGAGTGTAGCCGATGCGCGCGGCAAGGCGCTCCACCGTCTCCACGAAGCTGGTGTGTTCCATCGCCATGACGAAGGAGTACACATCACCGGATTCACCGCAGCCAAAGCAGTGGTACGAGCCAACCTGCGGGCGCACATTGAAGGAGGGCGTGCGCTCGTCGTGGAACGGGCACAGCCCCTTGAAGGTGCCTATACCGGCACTTTTGAGGCTCACATAGCCTTCAATGATTTCGCGGATATCGGTACGAGCGCGGACTTCGTCAATATCTTCTTTGCGGATTAATCCAGCCATAAACTCAATTCTACGGTGAGGGTCAACAGGTAGCGCCTACAGGCGTTGCAGGAGCGGGAGATAGCGCGCAAACAGGCTCGCAAAAAAGGATGCGCCGCGACGCGCAAACAGCACGCCGCGGCACACAAGTACAGGTGTTTAGCCGCCGGAAATATCCAGCTCAGCCTCGACCAGGCCCAGACGCTCAGCATCCCCCAGGATGCGCGAATCCAGCCAGCCATCGGGCAGGTGCGGCTGCTTGGGGCTGCCGGCGCGACCGCGCGAACCCTCCACGGCGGCACCCGGGTAACCAATCGAGTGGTCCAGCTGAGCAATCAGTTCACGGAACGTCACCAGATCGGGCACCTGAGCCATCTTCGCACGTAGCTCGCCACCGACCGGGTAACCCTTGAAGTACCACGCCACATGCTTGCGGATCTCACGCAGGCCTCGGGTCTCATCGCCGAAGGTTTCCACCAGCAGTTCTGCATGGCGGTAAATCATGTCCGACACCTCAGTCAGGGTCGGGCGGATACGCTCCGACGAACCATCAAACGCATTCTGCAGGTCACCAAACAGCCACGGGCGACCCTGGCAGCCGCGACCAATCACCACGCCGTCCACGCCGGTCTGCTCAACCATACGCACCGCATCCTCAGCGGAGAAAATATCGCCATTACCCAGAATCGGCACATCCGGAATCAGCTCACGCAGCTGCGCAATCGAATCCCAGTCAGCCTTACCCGAATAATGCTGAGCCGCAGTACGACCATGCAGGGCAATCGCTGCAACACCGGTATCACGAGCAATCTTGGCGGACTCCAAGAACGTAATGTGGTCATCGTCGATACCCTTACGCATCTTAATGGTCAGCGGAATATCGTTACGGGACGCCTCCTTCACCGCGGTCTGCACGATCGCAGTGAACAGGTCAGTCTTCCAGGGCAGGGCGGCACCGCCACCGCGGCGAGTCACCTTAGGAGCCGGGCAACCAAAGTTCAAGTCAAGGTGGTCGGCTCGGTCCTCTTCAACGACCATGCGCACAGCCTTACCGACATTGACCGCGTCCACACCGTAAATCTGGATGGAGCGGATCTTCTCGTCCGGGTCATGTTCAATAATGCGCATGGACTCGGGCTTACGCTCCACCAGGGCACGCGCAGTCACCATTTCGGTAACGTACAGGCCGCCGCCATATTCACTGCAGAGGCGGCGGAAAGCCTTATTGGTCACGCCAGCCATCGGGGCGAGAACCACGGGAGTATCAACGGTCAGTTTGCCCAGTTTCAGGGGCGGAAGGGTAAGACGGGGTGCTTCAGAATTCACCCCTATATTGTGGCATACGGGGGCAAATTGAGAACCGGACTCAGCTGAGGGGGTACAGCGGCGCGACACAACAGCACAACACAGCACAGCGGCATGGCGCAGGCACAGCAACCGCCAGGAGGCGCAGGTACGCACAAGGGGCGGGGAAGCACTCCACTCCCCCGCCCCTCTCAGCAAGAATCAGCCAGCAGGCCCGGTACCGAAAACCTACTCGGTCACGTAAATATAGGTCGGATCACCCTCCACTGAAGCAGTACCGGCGCGCAGCAACACATCGGTTACCTGAACCAGCGCCTCCATAGAGTCATCAACCTCAACCAGCACAGGATACTTAGCGCTCAGCAGGGACAGTACCTGCATAATCGCCTCCACGGCGCCCTCATTATCAAAGTCGTAGCCCAGCAGCAGTTCGGTGGCGGTGTTCTCATCCACCAGGGCCGCCTCCGGGTCAGTCTCGAACGGGTGGTAGCTCACCGCAAATGCAACAATCGGGCCCTTCTTACCCTCGGCGGCAGCCTCACGAATATGATCGCGAAGCACCACCGCTCCAAAAGCACGCGACTCATCGGAAAGGAAATAACGGTTCACCGTGCCCAACCCCACCTCGGCGGGAACATCCCACTCGTGGGCTCGACGGTAGAACTCCCACAGCGCGGCGGTCAGCTCCACCGAACCGGTCGCCAAATCCTCAATAGCCTGAGTCTCGTTACCGTCAGCATCCTCACGCAACGACACCGGAGGAATCGCACCCGGCTCCACACGCACCATACGGGAACGCTGAATCAGCTTCATACCAGCCGCCTGTGCGAACTCCTCACCGTCACTAAACGGCGCCAACTTCACGCGCAGAGCAGTGGTCTGACCGTGCGCCGCCGCAATCTCACGCAACGCATCCAGCAGGGCGGTACCAATACCCTGACGGCGGTGATCAGCCGCGACCTCCACATACGACCACAAACGCGTCGGATGCAGCAGCGAAGCCACCACAGTACCCGCAGCCACCGGCACGCCAGAAACAGTCACCACCAGGGTGCGGCTAAACGGCGCGTCCGTATCCGGGCCGAAAAGGCCACGCTGGCGCTCCTCATTCTCATTGCGGGCAGAGTTCCAAATCTCAAGCAGGGCAAGGTCATCACCCTCCTGCCAAGGGCGAATCTCAAATTTTTCGCTGAGGCGTTTAGCCATGTTCGTGCACCTTTCCTTCGCTCGCATCAATCGTGCCAATCAGTCTAACCAGGGTAGCCCAAATACACGACGGCGGGTAGCCTCTTTCACTCTAAGAAGCTACCCGCCGACCATGTTATGAATTATTTTTAGCCTGCCAGGCGTGCAGCCAGGTAAGACTTCACCTGATCCAGAGCCACACGCTCCTGGTTCATGGTGTCGCGCTCGCGGATGGTCACAGCCTGATCCTCGAGAGTGTCAAAGTCCACGGTGATGCAGAACGGGGTACCGATCTCATCCTGGCGGCGGTAACGGCGGCCAATAGCGCCCGCTTCGTCGTAGTCCACGTTCCACAGGCCACGCAGCTCATTCGCCAGCTTGGTTGCCGGCTCAGACAGTTCAGCCTTCTTCGACAGCGGCAGGACAGCAGCCTTGACCGGCGCCAGGCGCGGGTCGAGCTTCAGCACGACGCGCTTATCCACGCCGCCCTTAGTGTTGGGTGCCTCATCCTCGACGTATGCGTCAACAAGGAACGCCATCATGGAGCGGGTCAGACCGAAGGACGGCTCAATCACGTACGGCACGTAACGCTCACCGGTAGCCTGGTCGAAGTATTCAAGCTTCGCATTGGAGTGCTCGTTGTGCACACCCAGGTCGTAGTCGGTGCGGTTCGCAACACCCATCAGCTCGCCCCACTCGGAACCCTGGAAGCCGAAGCGGTACTCAACGTCAATAGTGCCAGCCGAGTAGTGTGCACGTTCATCCTGAGGAACGTCGAAGCGGCGCATGTTCTCCGGGTTAATACCCAGGTCAATGAACCAGTTCCAGCAATCCTCAACCCACTCGTTGAAGTACTTATCAGCGTCATCCGGGTGCACGAAGTACTCGATTTCCATCTGCTCGAATTCACGAGTACGGAAAATGAAGTTACCGGGAGTGATCTCGTTACGGAACGACTTACCGATCTGGCCAATACCGAACGGCGGGCGCTTACGAGAAGCAGTCACCACATTGTTGAAGTTCACGAAAATACCCTGAGCGGTCTCCGGGCGCAGGAAGTGCAGACCCTCCTCATTATCAACCGGGCCCAGGTAAGTCTTCATCAGACCGGAGAAGTTCTGCGGCTCAGTCCACTCACCACGAGTACCACAGTTCGGGCAAGCAATCTCATCCATGCCCTCAGCCGCGCGACCCTTCTTCGCCTCAAAGTTCTCCAACAGGTGATCCTGACGCAGACGCTTGTGGCACGACAGGCACTCAACCAGCGGGTCGGTGAAGGTCGCCACGTGACCGGACGCCTCCCACACCGCACGAGGCAGAATAACGGAAGAATCCAGGCCAACCATATCCGCACGAGAGCGGACGAAACGCTGCCACCACTGCTGACGGATGTTTTCCTTCAGCTCTGCACCGAGGGGGCCATAGTCCCATGCGGAGCGGGAACCGCCGTAAATTTCACCGGCCTGAAAAACAAAGCCGCGGCGCTTCGCGAGCGCAATAACGTTATCGAGGGTGGACTTTTCAGCCATAGTTACTCCTTCTGCCCCGCCACCGGCTGTGACGTGCGTGAGTTCGGGTTCATAAGGGACACCGCCCAGAACGGGGCGCCCGTATTCGCGCTCATCGGCGCAATATGCACACTTTTTGATGCAAGACACTAGGGTACCATCACCGCCCCACCCCTGGGTATGCCTGCCCCGGCCCACCACTCCCCCTTTTTTTGCCGGACGCCAGGATGCACCCGGCGGGATAAACTAGAGAGCATGGAAGAAATTTTTATTCGCGACGACATGATTCGTCTGGGCCAGTTTTTGAAGCTAGCTAACCTTGTCGAGGACGGCGCGCAGGCACGCGAGGTCATTCAGCACGGCCTGGTAAAGGTCAACGGCGACATTGAGGAAGCACGCGGCAAGCAGCTGCACCCCGGCGATACGGTGACCTTCAACAGCGTGACCGTGAAGGTTGCGCACGAGGGCTAGCCTCTCTCTGCTTGGTTAGGGCTACATGCGAGGGACGGTGCTCGTCCTCGTTCCTACAGGGAACCCGCCCTCGCTTCGCTTCGGGCACCCTGATGTCACTACGGACGACACCGCCCCTCCGCGCGCACCTCACCAGAGCCGAGGGTAGCTATACCCTCCGGAAGCGACATCAGGGTGCCCACCCGGGCGCTCTCCGCCGCGGAGCAAGGAAGAGCGGAGCGTCCGGGTGCGGCGGGTGCCCCTGCAGGAGCGGAGGAAGGGTATAGCGTCCACCCACCCAGCCCCTGTAGGAACGAGGACGATAACCGCCTTTCCAAGCGGAACCACACGTAAGCCCCCGAGTCGTCATGACCCGGGGGCTTTCCATATAGTCGATTTAGGCGTCAGAGCCTTCCGCGGTGGCGGTCGCCTCCGCAACCTTCTGCTCACGAATACGCGGCTCCTGACCCTGCACCTTCACCTCCAGGAACTCGCCCACGTGACGAATCTCCATGGCGCTCACGCCGTGATCCATTCCACCCATCTCGTCCATGGTCCCCATATGACCCTGAAAGGGTGCGCTTCATGGTGGAGCCTTTCAGGGTCATATGGGGCAGTGGAGAGAAGTGGTGAATCAGTGGACGGCGGTGGATGCCGGAGTAGGCGTGGTGTGTTCTTCCTTCGGACTGGTGGGAGCCAGGTGGGCCGGGTCCAGATCAATCCGGCGCAGCAACTGAGCGTTAAGCGCCACCACAATCGTCGACAGCGACATCAACACCGCAGCAGCAGCCGGGGGAAGCAGAATGCCGCTAGAGGCGAGCACGCCGGCGGCCAGGGGCACGGACAAGATGTTGTAACCGGACGCCCAGATGAGGTTCTGGATCATCTTACGGTAGCTGGCCTGCGAGAGCTCAATCATCGACAATATTGCCCGGGGATCGTCACTGGCCAGGACCACTCCGGCGGATTCCATTGCCACATCCGTGCCGGCTCCGATGGCGATGCCGACCTCGGCGCGGGCCAGGGCCGGGGCGTCGTTGACACCGTCGCCGACCATGGCCACGCTCAGGCCACGCTCCTGTAACTGGGTGACCTTGGTGTCCTTGTCCTGGGGCAGAACCTCGGCGAAGACCTCATCAATCCCCAGGTCCTGGCCAACCGCATGGGCCACCTGCTGCGCGTCACCGGTAATCATCGCGACCTTCACCCCGCGGTCCTGCAGGGCTTTCACAGCGGCGCGGGATTCGGGGCGGATCTTGTCCTCGACGGCCACCGCACCGATAATCTGACCGTCGCGGACAATATGGAGTACACCGGCCCCACGCCCGGTCCAGGCGCTGGTGGCGTCGGTGAGCTCGGCCGGGGTGGTGAGGTTGAACTCGCGCAGCATGTTCGGCCCGCCCACGAAGATCTCAGCGCCATCGACAGTGGCCCGGACCCCCCTGCCGGAGGCGGCGCTGAAACCAGTTGCACGGATTTGCCGACGAGAGGCCTCGGGATGGGTGGCCGCGGCCGCCACGATGGCGCGGGCCACGGGATGCTCGCTGTCGGCCTCCGCGGCGGCGGCCAGGGCCAGCAGCTCGCCCTCAGTGACGCCGACAGTTGCCGCGACACCGGTGACCGCGTGCGCGCCCTCGGTCAGGGTACCGGTTTTATCGAAGAGCACCACGTCGATGGTGCGCATCCGCTCGAGCGCCATCCGGTCCTTGATGAGCACCCCGGATTTCGCGGCCCGCTCGGTGGAGATCGCAATGACCAGCGGAATCGCCAGGCCCAAGGCGTGCGGGCAGGCGATGACCAGCACCGTGACCGTGCGCACCACGGCATCGTCCGGGCTGCCGATGGTGGTCCACACCACCGCGGTGATCAGAGCAGAGATCAGCGCGAACCAGAACAACAACGCCGCCGCCCGATCCGCCAGGGCCTGGGCCCGGGAGGAGGACTCCTGTGCGTCGGCAACCATGCGTTGGATTCCGGCCAAGGCGGTGTCCCCGCCGGTAGCCTCCACCCGGACGCGGACGGTGTTGTCGGTGGCCACGGTACCGGCGACCACCTTGTCACCGGTGTCGCGGAAGACGGGACGGGATTCGCCGGTGATCATCCCCTCATCGAATTCGGCGGCTCCGTCGATGATGGTTCCGTCGGCCGGCACCCGGGCACCGGCCCTCACCAGTACGACGTCGCCGACGACCAGCTCGGAGATGTCCACGGTGCGGGTGGTCCCATCGATGACTTTCTCGGCCTCATCCGGCAATAGGGCAGCCAGCGCGTCAAGCGCGGAGGACGCACCCCCGAGAGCGCGCATCTCCAGCCAGTGTCCCAGCAGCATGATGGTCACCAGCAGGGCCAACTCCCACCAGAAGTCCAGGTCAAAACCGCCCAGCCCCAGAGTGGTGACCCAGGAGGCGACAAACGCCACGGTGATGGCCATGGCAATCAGGAGCATCATCCCGGGTTGGCGGGATTTCAGTTCCTTCCATCCGCCCTTGAGGAAAGGCGTTCCGCCGTAGACGAAGATGATCGTGTCCAGTATCGGGGGAATCCAGGTGGATCCGGGGAATTCCGGGAGGGGGTAGCCGAGCAGGTGGGCGACCATGGGGCTGAAAATAACGACGGGAATGGACAGAATCAGTGACCACCAGAAGCGTTCCCGAAACATTGCGGTACTGTGCCCGGCGTGTTCGCCGTGACCATGAACCTGGTGGTCTTCGTCCAGGACAGAGTGCGGGTGACCGTGGGACATCGCCTGGCCGTGAGTGTCGGCATCTGCATGGTGTTCGTGGCTGGCATGATCCGGGTGGTGGGTGTGGTCTGTTTCTGGAGCGGGGTGATCACCATGGTGATCGCCGGAATGGTGGGGAGTGTTCATGACGTTCCTTTCGCTCAACCCGGTCGGGGTCGAGATGATGGGTAAATCGATCAGGATAAGACGGTGTAGCCGGTCGCCTCGATAGCCCGGCGAACCGTCTCCGGAGGTACGACACCGGTGACCGTGACGGTGGAAACACCACCAGCAGCGAGATCAACCTGGACGTCGTCGACTTGGGGGAGGGTCTGAAGGGCCTGGTTCACGCTTTTCGCGCAGTGCCCGCAGGTAAGGCCGGTGACCTGATAGCTAGAGGAGGACCCTCCTGCTGACGAGTCGCTGGCGGCAGGGTTGGAGACGGTGTCGGCACGTGAGGCAGGTCCGCAACAGCTGCAGCCGTGGGAGGCCATCGGCAAGAGGCGGGGCGGGGCGGTGATCATGGGAAAGCTCCTACGGGTCGGTGGGATGCGGCGATGCCACTTCTCTAGCATATACCCCCCAGGGGTATATTTTCAAGAGGTGGAGGACACACCCCGGCCGGCAGGCAGGTCCGGATTAGCGTCCACCGACAGGGGGTGTCCACCGCGCTCATCCACATCGCCGATGACGGCGAGGGCATCCCACCTGGCCAGCCCGGACACATCTTCGAACGCTTCTACCCGGGGGGGGGCGCCCGCAGTCGGGACAATGGCGGGGCCGGTATCGGTCTGACCATCTCCAAGGCATAGATTGAGGCCCACGGCGGCACTCTCACCGCCACCTCCCCCGGGCCCGGTCGCAGAGCAGTGTTTACCCTCCGCCTCCCACTGTCCCCTCCCAATAGTGAGGAGGCTACTCGGTGACCACGCCCTGCCCCGCGCGAGAGCCATACCCTACCCCCTTGAAAATATACCCCAGGGGGGTATATGCTAGAGAAGTGGCATCACCGCATCCCACCGACTCGTAGGAGCTTTCCCGTGATCACCGCCCCGCCTCTTGCCGATGGCCTCCCACGACTGCTTCTACCACAGCCTCACGACCTGCCTGGGGGAACTCGACAATGAGGATATCCAGGTCACAATCACCGATGATGCCATCGGCCTGATTGAGGTCAGCTACCAGGGGCGTACCGGCACCACGGAGTTTTCCACCACCGACGACGGTGCCATCTGTGTCACAGACCTGCGCCTGACGTGATGGCTCAGCAGAGTCCTCACCTGCGCCTGTCTCCCATATCACTGAAATCTTGTACCAAGAAAGGTTAAATCATGACGAACGCGTTTCCCCGACGACAGTTTCTGCTCGGCGGGCTCGCCCTCGCCGGCACCGGGGCCTTGGCCGCCTGCACCAGCAACCCAGGACCCGCTGCCTCGACACCAGGTCCCTCCCTTCGCCCCACTCCCACCCCCACTGCGCTCGGTGAGCCGACGGTGCGCCGGACGCTGACCGCCCGGCCCCTCTCCCTGGATATCGGCGGCATCGAAGCCAAGACGTGGGGATACGTCTCTAACACCGGGGATGCGGCCATTGAGACCACCGTCGGCGACGTCCTCCAGGTCGATATCACCAATGAACTGCCTGAGAGCACCTCCATCCACTGGCATGGCATCGCACTCCAAAACGCAGCCGACGGTGTGCCCGGCATGACCCAGGACCCCATTGAACCTGGCAAGTCTTTCTCCTATGTTTTTAAAGTCCCCCACGGTGGCACCTACTTCTACCATTCCCACGCCGGCCTGCAGCTTGATCGCGGCCTCCACGCCCCACTGATCATCCGTGATCCGCAAGACGCTGAGGACCATGACGTTGAGTGGACCATCGTGCTCGACGACTGGGTCGATGGCATTCAGGGCACTCCCGACGATGAGCTCGACAAGCTCACCGGAATGGGTTCGGACGACCATCACGGGAAGATGGGAATGGAAAATCATCACGGCACCCCGGATCGGGTACTGGGCGGGGATGCCGGCGATGTGATGTATCCGCACTACCTCATCAACGGACGTATCCCCCGTGCTCACCGGACCTTCGAGGCTCGCCCGGGCAACAAGGCCCGCCTGCGGTTTATCAACTCCGGCGGTGACACCATCTTCAAGTTGGCCCTCGGGGGTCATCGCATGACCGTTACCCACACCGACGGCTTCCCTGTCCAGCCCTTGGAGACCGAATCGATCTACCTGTCGATGGGCGAGCGTGTCGACGTCGAGGTCATCCTCGGCGACGGCGTCTTCCCGCTCACGGCTTTGGCGGTGGGTAAGAACGACCGCGCCTTCGCCGTCATCCGCACCGCCGGCGGCCAGGCCCCCAGCCCCGATGTCGACTTCCCCGAGTTGTCGTCCACCGGGCTGCTTCTGTCCTCCCTGAAGCCAGCAGACCGTGCACTCCTGCCCGAGGGCACACCAGACCGAGAAGTCAGCATCGACCTGGACGGGCAGATGATGCCGTATAAATGGAGCATTCTCACCGACGGCCAATCCTCCTCCGCGACCGTGCAGGAGGGCCAGCGCCTGCGGATGGTCATGCGCAACAGGACCATGATGCCCCACCCCATGCACATCCACGGCCACACGTGGTCGCTGCCCGGCAGCGGCGGGCTACGCAAGGACACCGTCCTTCTCCGCGGCGGCGAAACCATAATCGCCGACCTGATCGCTGAGAACCCCGGTGAGTGGGCATTTCACTGCCATAACGCCTATCACATGGAAACCGGGATGTTCAGCTCGCTTCGCTACACGTAACCCCCACAGCAGGATTGAGTGCCGAGGTGGGCAGAGTCGCTACAGACCACCCACCGGGCAGCACGATGATCTTCCTCGGTGTTGTGGTCTTCCGGGACAGCCAGAACACCGCCTTCTTTCCCACCGCCCCGGAATAAGAAGATCTAATCCGTGCCGAGCACACCCCGCAGAGCCGCCATCGTGGTTGCCGCGGTGCTCCCCTTCGTTCCTCCCCTCACTAATCAGGGGCGGGGCGCCGCATATTTCCTCCGCGCCTACGCAGGGGCACCCGTCACCCGGACGCTCCGCCCTCTCCTCGCTCCGCATCGGAGAGCGTCCGGGCTGACACCCTGAGGGCGCATCCGGAAAACGCGGCCGCACCCGCACAGCTCTACAGGCAGGCCTGCTAACTCCAGCGCGAAAAGGCGATATCGTCCGAACGTGACATCAGGGTGCCCGAAGCGAAGCGAAGGCGGGTTCCCTGTAGGAACGAGGACGATAACCGCCTTTCCAAGCGGAACCGGGCATCCCAAGCAGAAGCAAAAGCTCAACGTAAGCCCCCGAGTCGTCATGACCCGAGGGCTTTCCATATAGTCGATTTAGGCGTCAGAGCCTTCCGCGGCGCCGGTCGCCTCCGCAACCTTCTGCGCACGAATACGCGGCTCCTGACCCTGCACCTTCACCTCCAGAAACTCGCCCACATGGCGAATCTCCATGGGGCCAACGCCGTGGCCGATACCGGCGTACAGCACCTTGATGCCGTCGGTGTACTTGCGGATCCAGTCGTAGGTGTAGTTCACTATCTCCTGCGGGATGACGGGGTCTTCCTGATCGCGACCAAAGAACACCGGCAGTTCGGTCTTCTTCAGCTCATCATCCTTGAAGTACGGCGAATCCGAGTCCACCGCGTAGCCGGACAGACCCACCACCGCAGCGAACTCGCCGGGGGCATGACGCACCATCGAAGTTGCGACACCCATGCCCTGCGAGAAGCCCAGCAGGGTCACCGAAGCGTACGGTGCACGGTTCTCGCGCACCCATTCCAGCACGTAGTCGCTCGCCTGTTCGATGGCGCGCTGGTTAGATTCGAGCTGCTGGTTCAGCGGGTACCACTGGTAGCCGATAGCATCTGCGGCAATGTAAGCGCCGGTCGAGTCCGCGGAGAACTGGGTACCGACCGGCTGCGGCGCACGCATGGAGGCGTAGGTGAAGCCCTCCTGCGGAAGGTGCGCCGCCAGGGACAGCAAATCGTGCTCCTGGGAGCCGTAGCCGTGCAGCATGAGCACCAGGTGGGTGCCTGCTCGTTCGTTCTCGGGGCGGGTGTATTCGACGACGTATTTGTTTTCGCTCATGCACCCATCTTAGCGAGGACTGCCGCGCAAACCTGCACCGCAGGTTCCGCCGCTAGCTTGACCCTCACCTAACGTGAGGTTTTAGAGTGAAACCATGGATGCGAACATAACACCACCTGACGGGCAGCACAAATACACCGTAGGAGAAGCGGCATCATTGCACGGGCTCACAGTGCGCACGCTTCACCACTGGGAGCAGCGAGGCTTACTCAACCCGGCACATGATACGTTCAACGGGTACCGGTACTACACCGATACAGACCTTGAACGAATCACCGTCATCCTGGGGTACCGCGCCATCGGCATGGGCCTTGACGCTATTCGCAACATACTGCAGGACCAGGAGAACAGCACCGAGCATCTGCTCGCTCAGCGGGATATGCTTCAACGCAAAATCACCGCCCACCGGCGCATGCTTGAAACCATCGAACGCCTTTTGGAGGACACTATGGCACCTAAAAATGAGCAGCTCAGCGCTGCCGAAAAAGCAGAGATTATGGGTGAAGGGTTCAGCCTCGCCCACCAGCAGGAAGCGCAGGAGCGTTACGAGAAAACTGACGACTGGGCTGAATACCAGCGCCGTACTGCCTCAATGGACCGTGCCGACTGGCAGAACGGCAAACAGCAGATTGACGAGGTAGAACGAGCCCTCGTCGAGGCGTTCAACCACGGCGTGCAGCCGGGCAGCGAGGAGGCGAATGCGCTCGCCGAACGGCACCGCGCCTCCCTGTTCTTCTTTGAGGTCACCCCCGCTAAGCACGCTATTCTAGCCCGCGGTTACGTTGAGGATGCCCGCTTCAAGGCGTATTACGAGAAGCTCGTGACCGGGCTTGCGGAGTGGTTGCGGGAAGTCATCTATGAGAATGCTCGTGCACACGGTGTTGACCCGCTGGAAGCTACCTGGAGCTAAAGCTAGATGCTGAAAATACCCAGCAGCTTAGCATGAGTAACCAAGCATACTCAGCTGAATATGAAAAGATGCCCGGTATTCCCTACATCACATCGGGTCTACCGGGTGTTACATGCTGTTTGTGCATTAAAACTAGATGGTTATCGAGCGGGTGCTGTCGAGGTGATGGCGGTGCTCCTGAATACGGCGATCCAGGTTTTCAAGGTTCTGTTGCAGCCCGACAATCTCGTTTTCAATCTTTCGGCGGGCGCGCTCCATCACGTCGATGGAGAGTGCGTGGTTATCCAGATTATCCAAAATTGTGCGATTGTCGGCAAGACTCATTCCGGTCTGACGGCAGGTAGCAATAAACCGTACCAAGGAGATGAATTCCTCGTCAAAAGCGCGAGTTCCAAGAAACGCCGGGCACTCACGCTATACGAGCACCCGGCGTCCCATAACCCAACCGTTAAGGTGAACGTTAATTCTCAACGGGCGGAAAGACAGTTGAGAATACCCAGCCATTCCCTCACAATCCCACACCCACTGTTTGGAGAAAACAACATTCAGCGGGATGCGCGTAACGCGCCCGGGTGCCGGTTGCCTTAGCGAGTAACAGCGCCGTACAGTCGAGTCATCGACTCCAGAGCTTCACGTTCACGCTGCGCCTCACTCTGGGTGGCAGATTCATCTTCAACGCCGAGGGCACGCGCCAAAATCTTCTCCACCTGCTTCGACTCAATGAGGAAGCCATCATGGCCGTGGTTCGACTCGATAATGTCCACGGGCACCGGAGTGGATAGCGCCTCCGCCAGGCGGTGCGACTCATGCGGGAAGAACAGGCGGTCCGTGTTCACCGCCGCAATCGTCCACTCACAATCGGTGTGCACCAGCGCCTGCGCCAGGGTGCCGCGGCCACGCGCCACGTCGTGCGAAATCAGTGCCTCATTAACCGCCAGGTAGCTGTTCGCGTCAAAACGCTCAACCAGCTTGGCGCCGTGATGGTCCAGGTAGCTTTCGATAGCGTAGCGGCCACGCGGCTCACCCAGCGAGCCACCCACGATGCTTTCGCCACGGTTCTCTTCACGGCCGAAGCGGTGCTCCAGCTCGGCGGGGCTGCGGTAGGTGGTGTGCGCGATACGGCGAGCTAAGGCAAGTCCTGCGGTCGGCGCGGGACCGGCATAGTAGTCACCGCCGGCAAAGTTCGCATCCGAACGAATCGCAATATTCTGGGTGTGAGCCCATGAAATCTGCTCCGCCGTTGCTGAAGGGCCGGAGGCAATCACCGCGCATCCACGTACCAGCTCAGGGTTAGTTGCCGCCCATTCCAGGGCACGAGCGCCGCCGAGAGAACCACCAATCACGTAGCGGAAGCTGGTCACCCCCAGGGCCCGGGCCAGGTACGCCTCAGCACGCACAGAATCACGGATGGTTACCTGCGGGAAGCGGGAACCCCAGTATTCACCGGCACCCGGGTAACCTTCGGGAATGATGCTTGCCGGTCCAGTCGACCCATAGCAACCACCCAGAATATTGGGGGCAATCACAAAATAACGGTTAGTGTCTACGACCGAGCCGGGCCCCACGATGCCTTCCCACCAGCCATCCGATTCAATAGCCCGAATCAGCGGGGCGGGCATGTCGGGGGTGGGTACGCCCCGAGAGACATGCGTATCGCCAGTGAGTGCATGCAAAATCAGGATGGCATTGTCGCCAGCCTCATTGAGCGTACCCCAGGTTTCGTAGCCGATAGTGACCTGCGGAAGAATCACGCCGGATACGAGCTCCAAGTCGCCGATGTTCAGCTGACGCAGATAGCCTTGTGCTTCGGGGTGTTCGCGCTGGGTACCTGCCACGGGGATGGGCGCGGTAACAGGCTGGGTGGTACCGGACTGGTTAGTGCTCTGGGTAGTCATGGGGGTCCCTTCACTGGGTTTGGCCGGCAAGGTAGTGCCGGGTGTGAGCGGGGTACTCGTCTATGGGTAGAAGGAGCAACGGGTGGGGCGGCATCAGCGCCGCGCAGTGACAAAACGCTCCGTAACGGGGAATCCGCAGGTGGACCGAAAAGCCATAGCTTACCGGTCCACCTGCGGATTACATCACCGTTTAGGAGAGGGTGTCAAAGCCCAGCTGCAGGTCGGCGAGAATATCATCAATGTTCTCAATGCCTACTGCCAGGCGCACAAAGTTCGGGTACACGCCGATCTTCTCCAGCTCCTCAGCGGAAAGCTGGGAGTGGGTGGTGGAGGCGGGGTGAATTACGAGCGAGCGCACGTCACCGATGTTCGCCACATTGGAGTGCAGCTTCAGGGCATCTACGAAGTCGCGGGTCTGCTCCAGGGTTGCGTCTTTGAGGGTGAAGCCGAGAACCGCGCCGGGGCCCTTGGGCAGGTACTTCTGTGCACGCTCGTACCAGGGGGAGGATTCCACGCCAGCCCAGATGACCTTCTCGACCTGCGGGTTCGCTTCGAGCCAGTGGGCAACCTTGGTAGCGTTTTCAATGTGGCGTTCGATGCGCAGAGAGAGAGTTTCCAGACCGATACCGATGTTGAAGGCGTTGGTCGGGGAGATGGCGGCACCGGTGTCGCGCAGCAGGGAGACGCGCGCCTTCAGGATGTAGGAGAGGTTCGCGCCGAATGCGGAGTCCTTGCCCAGGTCGCGTGCGTAGACCAGGCCGTGGTAGCCGGGGGCGGGCTGGTTGAACTTGGGGAACTTCTCGGGGTCTGCACCGTAGTCGAAGTTACCGGAATCAACGATTACGCCGCCGATGGAGGTTCCGTGGCCACCCAGGTACTTGGTTGCGGAGTGGACGACCACGTCCGCGCCATGTTCGATGGGGCGCAGCAGGTAGGGGGTGGGTACGGTGTTGTCCACAATCAGGGGTACACCGTTTTCGTGCGCAATTGCAGCAATAGGCTCAATGTCGAGCACGTCGTTACGGGGGTTAGGCACGGACTCGCCGTAGAAGAGCTTGGTGTTGGGGCGGACTGCGGCGCGCCATGCGTCCAGGTCGTCCGGGTCCTCCACAAAGGTGGTTTCGATACCGAGGTCGGCGAGGGTGTACTTGAGCAGATTGTAGGTGCCGCCGTATACGGAGGGCGATGCAACTACGTGATCGCCTGCACCGGCAATGTTCAGGATTGCGTAGGTGATAGCTGCCTGACCGGATGCCAGCAGTAGCGCGCCAACGCCGCCTTCCAGGGAAGCGATACGGTTTTCAATTGCTTCCTGGGTGGGGTTGTTGAGGCGAGTGTAAATGGGGCCCAGCTCGGCGAGGGCGAAACGGTTCGCTGCCTGCTCGGCGCTTTCAAAGACGAAAGAGGTGGTCTGGTAGATGGGTAGTGCCCGAGCTCCCGTTGCGGCATCCGGCGCCTGACCTGCGTGAATCTGGCGGGTTTCGAACTTCCAACCGGCGGGGTTGGCGGGAGTCGGGACGGTAGTGTTGTTGCTCATGCGTGGCTCCTAATGGGGATTCTTAGGGGGCCGCATGCCGACGGTACAGGAATCGTCGTCGAATAATCCTGTCACGATTGATGTACCGTTTTCGGTCACATCGGTCCCGCGCTTGCGTCACGCTCTTGCGTGCCGCCCGGTCTTCACCCAGGGCACCCCACCGCGGAGGAGGGTTGCCGGCCAGCTAGCTGGGGCTTATCGCTGGCGCTCTTGACCTGTTATTTAGAGTGTCATAGGGCACGGGGTGGGGTCAAGGGTTTTGTGGGTGTGCGGTACTTTAAGACATTTCATTGCAAAGATGACGTTTTTTAACGTCTGTCACCAAAAATCGCCTGCAACAAAACGTGAGTGACGATGCCGGGACAGTCAGAGGGCGAGGTAATTAGAATGCGGAGGTGAACACCCACTATTTGCGTAGTAACCTCCATCACTTTTATCTGTGCTTTTCGGTACACTGAAATGACACATACACTCACGCAGGGTACAACTCGCTACGGCTCGCTAAGCCGCTTATCCTGCTCAACATCCCTCCGGTATAGGAGCCAGAGGGTCATACCCGAAGGTTACCTACCATGTCTCTTGTTCTTGACGCCACGCAACTCAGCCGAGTCTTTGGCAAAGGTAAAAATACCTTTACCGCCGTCGACCGGGTGTCACTTCGCGTCAGTTCCGGGGAAATTCACGCCCTCCTCGGCCCCAACGGTGCGGGCAAAACGACGACCGTGCAGATGTGCTCGACTCTGCTCACCCCCACCGGCGGTAGCCTCACCGTGAACGGTATTGACGCTATCGCCCACCCGCAGCGGGCGCGCCGTCACGTGGGCCTCGCGCTGGGCGGGGAGAACGGCTTCTACCCGCGCGCCAGTGCCCGCGATAATCTGCTGTTCTTTGCCGATGTTACGGGGGTTTCCGGGCGGGCCCGAGGGCACGAGGTTGAGCATGCCCTAGCCCGTGTGGAACTCACCGATGCGGCAACGCGGCCTGTCCAGGAGTTTTCCCGCGGCATGAAGCAGCGCCTACATATTGCCCGTGCACTGCTCGGCTCCCCCGCTCTGCTCCTGCTGGATGAGCCGACCAACGGGCTCGACCCCGATATCGCCCTAACCGTACGAACCCTTATCCGTTCTCTCGCGGAAGACGGCGCCGCCATTCTGCTCACAAGCCACCTGCTGGGCGAAATCGAGGACCTGGCGCACACCATCACCGTCTTGGGCGCTGGCTCCGTTGCTGTGAGCGGCAGTCTCGAGGACGTTGCCGCGCACGCAGGTATTGCCGCCACGACCGTGGTTCAGGTCGAGCCCACCGCCACCGAGGGCATTGATACGCTCCGCGGGTTCCTCGGCGATAAGGCGGCGGTACTTTTTGCCCCACGCGGTTCCGGCTGGGAACTGACCCTCTACTGGCACGGCGAGCGCGCCACGTTCGAGGCGGGCGAGACGCACCGCATCCTGGCGGAGGGACTTGCCGCCGCACGCATTGGGGCGCGAACCGAACCGTACACGCGCCCGGCAACCTTGGAAGAGGCATACCTGGCGATGGCGGAGGGGCTCAAGCGATGAACGCTCAGACGCAACGCTCAGAAGAGTTCCAGCGGCAGGGTCGACGGTACGACCTGTGGCAGGAGTGCGCCCGGCAGCTACGGCTCATGGGCTTTAGCCTGCGCCAGTTCCTGACGGTCCCCTACTTCATTCAGCTGCTCATTAGCACGGTACTCGGCTCAGTCATCCTTCAGGCGCTCGCCGTGCATGCGGCGGCGCAGAGCTCCGCGGGTCACTCCGTTGACCCGACTCTCGCGTGGACCCGCGCGGGCATTGTGGGCATGTGGTCGGTCTGCATCGTGTCTGCGGGCATCATCAATTTTGAGCGTTTCCGTGGGACCCTCGTGTACCTGTGTTCGGGGTCGATTTCTCCGGTGCGGGTGCTGGCGGCTATCGTTTCAAGCGCATCCGTTGTGGGTTTGGCGGCTTTGCCCCTGTCGTGGCTCATCTGGGCTCTTGTGACGCTCAACCCGCAGGTCACAGACTTTTCAGCACTCTGGCCGCGCTACGTTCTGGGCGTTCCCCTGCTGTGGCTTGCGTGCCTGTCGGTCACGTTCATGATTGCGGTATTCTTCGTGGCCACGCCGAACGCTATCGCCTACGAGGAGCTGTTGCTCGTGCCGGTTTTTATTCTTTCCGGGGTTCTCTTCACGACCGTTGAAGCGCCCGCCTGGCTGGATGCCGCGGGTGTGCTCATTCCCCTACAGGCGCCGGTTCACCTGCTACTTGGGCGTACCGCCATCACTACCCCGGCGGATGCGCTCCTGCCCGTAATTCAGACCCTGGTCGTGAGCTTCATCTGGGCGCTGTGCGCCTTCCTCTTTGCTCGGAAGGCTCTCGCCTCAGCCCGCCGTCGCGGCACCCTGGGGGCGATGTAGCGTGCGTGCTCTCTCCTCTGTTGCCCTGCCTGGCGCTGTATCACTGTCTGGCACGGCGCGTCGGGCTCTGTCGACCGCTTCTATTGGCTGGTCGTCGTCTATTACCTTCGCAACCCTCGGAACGGCCATCACGACCCTGGTTCTCGTACCCGGTCTTAACGTGCTTTTCACGGTGCTTCTGGGTGCTGATCTTGCCGCAAACGATACGGTACGCATCGGCTGCGCGACCGCCCTGATTGCGACCCTCAGCTCCGTGGCAGCCGGTATTGTCGCGCGCGTTGCCACAGACCGGTGGATTGGCGTCTTCGAGTACGTGTGCACGGCGCGCCCGGTGGATGCTGGATACTGGCTCGGTGCGGCGGCGGTACCCGCGTTGCTGGCATCCGTAACGGGTCTGAGCAATGTGGGCATCGTGTGGTTACTGTCCCTCACATCCTCCGCTACGGGAGCAAGTTCCGGACTTTTAGTCGGTGCCATCTTACTGATGCCGGTTGCGGTTCTGGGCGGGGTCTGCCTGGGCATTTTTGCCGCCGGGCTCGGTCTGTACCTGTCGGATCCGTACACGGGGTCGAATTTTCTGTCGATTATTCTGCCAGTGAGCGCGGGCGTGATTGTGCCGGTGAGTACCTACCCGGGTTGGCTTGCATGGCTGTGTTCCTGGGTTCCGGGGTCCCGGCTGGTGCAGGTTTTAGATGCCTCTAGCGGTATCGCGAACGGCACCGCGCCGGAGCTTTTCGCGCTCCTGGCGGCAGACACAGCCCTGGCAGTACTCTACGCCGCAATCGGGTTGGGGCTGATGGTCCTTGCCGCCCGCCGTATCCGTGCCGGCGCCCGCGCCTCGCTGTTGTAAACGGTGAAACCTGAAAAAGAACGAACCTTGTAATCACCCGCTATCCGGGCGCCGCAACCAAGAAAGACTATTCCTGTGACCATTGCTCCCGCTTCATACACCTTAGAGACCCTAGGGTTCGACCCTTCCTGGCAGGGTTCAGCAATCCGCGCCGCGTTCACCCTCGGCGGTACCCTCGAAAACTTTACCCTCGCCCGTGTCAGCGCCGTGCACCGCACCCGCTGCGAGCTACTGACCTGCGAGCGGGGTGAGCTCATTAAGCTTTCCGCTCCGCTGCGTCCGGTTGAGAACGACTACGGCGAAGAAGAGTACCCCGTCGTCGGCGACTGGGTACTCACCCAGCCCATCCCTGGAACCGGTAGCGATAGCCAGCCCGCGGAGCACAAACCTCTCGCGATACTGCCCCGGCGAAGCTACCTCACCCGACCCAGCGCCACCCGAGAATCCGCGGATCAGCCTGTCGCCGCCAACGTGGATATACTCTGCATCGTTGAGCCCTGCTTCCCCGAGCCGTCCATTGGGCGAATTGAACGCTACACCGCCCTGGCGCACGCTTCCGGGGTGCAGGTCGCGCTGATTCTCACCAAGGGTGACCTGGTAACGGCCGAACAGCTCACCAACTACAGGGACTCCCTCGCAGGTGGTGTGGATGCGGTGCTCGCCGTCTGCACGGACAACGGCTACGACCCTGCCCCGGTGGCGGAGCTTGTCGCCGGACGCACCGCCGCATTCCTGGGTCGCAGCGGCGCAGGAAAATCCACCCTGGTCAACGCCCTGCTCAACCCCGGAGTTGACCCCCGCGAGGATAGCCAAGAACATCAGGTGCAGGTCACCTCCACAGTCCGAGATGCTGACGGCAAGGGGCGCCACACCACCACCAGCCGCCAGATGCTTGTTTTACCCGGTGCGGAAGGCTCAAGCGAAGGAGACTCGACCAACGCAAAATCATCATCTGGCACGGTGCTGATCGACACTCCGGGCGTACGAGCCCTAGCCGCAACGAGCGATAGCGCCGCGATTGACGAAACCTTCGACGACGTCTCCGGTTACGCTTCTGCCTGCCGGTACAGCGACTGCTCCCACGGTTCCGAACCCGGATGCGCGGTGCAGCAGGCGCTCGCCGACGGCTCTCTCGACCCCGAGCGCTTCGAACGCTACCGCAGGATGATAGCCGAATCCGCGCGTCTACGCCTGCGCTCTCAAGAACGTGAGTACAGGCAAAGTAACCGTGCCTTCACGAAGGCGAATAAGGCGGGCCGCCGCACCCTCATGTCCATTAAGGGGCGCGCTAACTAGCCACCAAATGCGCACGTTCCAGAAGAGTGCAGGGGGCTAATCTGGGTGATACTGCCCAGGCCGCAATATAGTAGCCTGCCTCACTCTTCGATACACTAGAACTAGGCGTGCCCACAGTCCCCCGCGCGCCCTCACCGCCACCCGGCGGCACAGGAACGCGGGCGCAGACGGCACACACCATTCACAAACCCATAACTCAATGAAAGAGGTGGCAGCATGGCTGAACAGAACCTCACCCCGCCCGTACCGAAGAAGGTCGAGCACCGCCGCGAACACCACGGCGACATCTTCAACGACCCCTACGAATGGCTCCGTGACAAGGAAAGCGAAGAGGTCCTCAACTACCTCAAGGCAGAAGCCGAATACACCGAAGCTGTCACCGCAGATCAGCAGCCTCTCCGCGAATCCATCTTCAACGAAATCAAGGACCGCACCCTGCTGTCGGATCTGACCGTCCCGAACCGTATCGGTGACTGGTGGTACTACAGCCGCATGGTGCCCGGCGGCCAGTACCCCGTCTTCTACCGCTACCCCGCCCTGAACGAAGGCGACGAGGTAGTGCGCTACACCCCGCCGACCGTCACCCCCGGCGAAGTACTCGAGGGTGAAGTCGTCATCCTCGACTGCAACGAATACGCCAAGGACATGGAGTTCTTCTCCCTCGGCAGCTTCCAGCCCGCACGTAACGGCAAGCTACTGAGCATCTCCGTGGACGAAAAGGGCGACGAACGCTACGAGCAGCGCTTCCTCAACATGGAAACCGGCTCCTTCCTCGAAGACACCATCCCCAACATTGCGGCGGGATCCTTCTTCATCAACCACGCCGAACAGCTCATCTACCTCGTCCCCGACGATTCGTGGCGCCCCTGGCGTGTCTACGTGCACGACGTCGGACAGGGCACCGAAGACCACCTAATCTACGAGGAACCGGACAACACCATGTGGCTCGGCGCCGCCATGAGCTCCGACCGTTCCTCCGTGGTCATTACCAGCTCGAATTCCGAGTACACGGAGGTGCGCCTCATCCCCACCCACGAACCCAAGAGCGAGCCGACCCTGCTCATTCCCAAGAGCGCAGGCATCGAATACTACGCCGAGCCGCTCAACATTGCCGGCGAGCAGCACCTGCTAATCCAGCACGACTACAATGCACTGAACTCCGAGCTGGTCCTCGCAGACATGCCGCGCGAAGGGGAGAACATCGAAGAGTACGCCCAGCGTTGGGTGCCGGTCATCCGCCACAGCGAAAACGTGCGCCTGGAGGGCTTCACCTTCACCGCAACGCACCTGGTCGTCACCGCCCGCGCGGACACCACCACCCGCATCTTCCTCGCACCGCGTGAGCAGTTGCCCATCCAGTGGCGCCGCCGCCGCCCCGCCGGCGTGACCTTCATGGAACCTGCCGGCTTCGATGAGGAACTGTACACCGCCTCCGTACTACGTGCGGAGAACTACTCCCCCGTGCTGCGCATCGCCTACACCTCGTACCTGACGCCGCGCCGCGTCTACGACTACTTCCCCATGTCGCAGACCCTGCTGTTGCGCCGTGAAACCCCGGTACTCGGCGGCTACAACCGTGAGGACTACCGCGCCTACCGCGACTGGGCACCGGCGGCGGACGGCACGCTCATCCCGATCTCGGTGATTCACGGCGCCGATCTGGACATGAGCAAGCCGCACCCGGTCATCCAGTACGGTTACGGCTCGTACGAGTCGTCCATGGACCCGATGTTCTCCATCCCGATGCTGTCGATTCTGGACCGCGGCGTCATCTACGTCATCGCGCATATTCGCGGCGGCGGCGAGATGGGCCGCTCTTGGTACCAGAACGGCAAGAAGCTCGCGAAGAAGAACACCTTCACCGACTTCGTGGACGTCACCAGCTACATTGCGGCTAAGCCGTGGGCTGATGAGGCGCGTATCGGCTGCTACGGCGGTAGCGCCGGCGGTCTGCTCATGGGCGCCGTGCTGAACCTCGCCCCCGAAAAGTACGCCGCCTGCCTGGCAGCCGTACCGTTCGTGGATGCGCTGACCACCATCCTCGACCCGGAGCTGCCACTGTCGGCAATGGAGTGGGAAGAGTGGGGCAACCCGATTGAGGACCCGGAAGTGTACGCCTACATGAAGTCGTACACCCCGTACGAGAACATCCGCCCGGTCCGCTACCCGGCGATTGCTGCGGTGACGAGCCTGCACGACACGCGCGTGCTCTACGTGGAGCCCGCGAAGTGGGTTGCGGCGCTGCGTGAGCAAATTGACCCCTCGTCGCCGGTGCCGCTGCTGAAGATTGACATGTCGGGCGGTCACGGTGGTGGTTCCGGCAGGTATACGCGTTGGCGCGAGATTGCGTGGGATTACGCGTTCCTCATGAGCAACCTCGGCGTTACTGAGTAGCTGGTCTCTTAAATAGAACGCTCCGTCTGTATCTAAATGATACGGACGGAGCGTTCTTCGTTTATGTACGTTGCTCTGCTCGAGGGGTGAGGCACCGCATATTTCCTCCGCGCCTACGCAGGGGCACCCGTCACCCGGAGGGCGCATCCGGAAAACACGGCCGCACTCGCGCAGACCCTGGAATGGAGCAAAAGAGGCGCCGCCTCCCACCTCGGGAGACAGCGCCTCTTTCGTTAGAGCCGGGTCAGCGGAAAAGCTTAGCCTTCCACGCCGCACTCAGCCAGAATCAGCTCACGCACGCGGGCGGCATCAGCCTGACCGCGGGTAGCCTTCATAACCTGACCGACGATAGCACCAGCAGCCTGAACCTTACCGGCACGAATCTTGTCGGCAACGTCGGGCATTGCCGCCAGTGCTTCCTGGACAGCTGCGGTGAGCGCGCCGTCATCGGAAACCACGGCGAGGCCGCGTGCCTCAACGATTTCGGCGGGGGTGCCTTCACCGGCGAGGACGAACTCGAGCACCTGGCGGGCGATCTTGTCGTTAATCTTCCCCTCAGAGATGAGTGCTTCGAGGGCAACCACGGTTGCGGGCTCCACGCCGAGTGCGGTGAGCTCAACTTCAGCCTGCTTTGCGCGGCGGGCGATTTCGCCCATCCACCACTTGCGGGCTGCTGCGGCGGTTGCGCCTGCGGCGACGGTCTCTTCGATGACGTCGAGTGCGCCGGCATTAACTACGTCACGGAACTCTTCGTCAGAGTAGCCCCATTCGCCCTTGAGTCGGCGGCGGCGTTCTGCCGGGGGTTCGGGCAGTTCAGCGCGCAGACGCTCAATCCATTCGCTGTTGGTGACGACCGGTACGAGGTCCGGTTCGGGGAAGTAGCGGTAGTCGTCAGCATCGGACTTGGGGCGACCCGAGGAGGTTTCGCGGGTATCTTCGTGCCAGTGGCGGGTCTCCTGGGTGACCTTTTCGCCGCGTTCGAGGATTGCTGCGTGGCGGCGGATCTCGTAGCGGACGGCGCGCTCAACCGAACGAAGGGAGTTCACGTTTTTGGTTTCGGAGCGGGTGCCGAACTTCTCTGCGCCCTTGGGCATGAGGGAGACGTTGGCATCGCAGCGGACGTTACCACGTTCCATGCGGGCGTCAGAGATGCCGAGGGAGCGGACGATGTCGCGGATTGCGGCAACGTAGGCGCGTGCCAGTTCGGGTGCACGCTCGCCGGCACCGACTATGGGTCGGGTGACGATCTCGATCAGAGGAACGCCTGCGCGGTTGTAGTCGACCAGTGAGGAGGTTGCACCCTGGATTCGTCCATCTGCACCACCGACGTGGGTGAGCTTGCCTGCGTCTTCTTCCATGTGGGCGCGCTCAATTTCAACGGTGAAGATAGTGCCGTCTTCGAGCTCAACGTCCAGGGAGCCGTTTTCCGCGATGGGGCCGCCAGCCTGGGAGGTCTGGAAGTTCTTCGGGGAGTCCGGGTAGAAGTAGTTCTTGCGGGCGAAGTAGGACTTGTCTGCAATCTCGCAGCCCAGTGCCAGGCCGAGCTTGATGGCAGACTCAACAGCGGTCTTGTTCACCATGGGCAGCGCACCGGGCAGGCCGAGCGATACGGGGGTGACGTTGGTGTTGGGGTCGTCGCCGAACTCGTTGGGTGCGGAGTCAAACATCTTGGTTTTGGTGTTCAGTTCGACGTGCACCTCGAAGCCGAGGACCGGGTCGTACTTTTCGATGGCTTCTTCGAAGCTGAGGACTTCTTCACTCATTATTTGGTTCCCCCAAAGTCAAAGTCGCGGATCAGAGTTTCAGTGTCGGGCATGCTCCTGTAGAGCGGTGCGCCCCATTTTGCGGTGAGCAGTTCTTCCAGTGCTGCGCCGACGCGGTAGAGGCGTGCGTCTTCGCGTGCGGGTGCGGTGAACTGGATACCGACGGGCAGGTTGTTCTCTTCGGAGAGGCCGCCGGGCAGGGAGAGCGCCGGGACACCTGCCAGGTTGACGGGCACGGTTGCGACGTCACCCAGGTACATTGCCATGGGGTCGCCTTCGGTCTTCTCGCCGAGCTTGAACGCGGTGGAGGGTGCAGTCGGGGAGATGAGCACGTCGCACTTTTCGAATGCTGCTGCGTAATCGCGCTGGATGAGGGTGCGTACGCGCAGTGCGGCGCCATAGTAGGCATCGAAGTTACCTGCAGACAGTGCGTAGGTGCCGAGAATAATGCGGCGCTTGACCTCGTGACCGAAGCCTGCGGAGCGGGTTGCGGACATGACGCGCTCGATAGTGACGGGGCCGTCTTCGGGTACGACGCGCAGGCCGTAGCGGACGCCGTCGTAGCGTGCCAGGTTGGAGGACACCTCGGAGGACATGATCATGTAGTAGGCGCTGATGGCTTCGGTGACGGAGGGCAGGGAGACCTCAACGATTTCTGCACCTGCGGCACGCAGCTCTTCGACGGATTCACGGAAGCGTGCGAGGACACCTGCTTCGAAGCCTGCGCCGTCGCCGCCTCCGAGTTCCTTAATGACGCCGATGCGCAGGCCAGACAGGTCGCGCTTGCGTGCGGCTTCTGCGCCTGCCTTGGCTTCTTCAACAAAGTTGCCGGGCTCATCAGGCAGGGAGGTTGCATCGAGCGGGTCGTGGCCTGCGATTGCTTCGTGGAGCAGTGCGGTATCCAGGACAGTGCGGGCGCAGGGGCCTACCTGGTCGAGGGAAGATGCCATGGCGATGACACCGTAGCGGGAGACGGAGCCGTAGGTGGGCTTGACGCCAACGCTACCGGTCAGTGCTGCAGGCTGGCGGATAGAGCCGCCGGTGTCGGTGCCGAGCGCCAGGGGTGCCTGGAAGGCGGTGACGGCTGCTGCGGAGCCGCCGCCGGAGCCGCCGGGTGCACGGTCGAGTGCCCAGGGGTTGCGGACTACGCCGAATGCAGAGTGCTCGTTGGAGGAGCCCATTGCGAATTCGTCGAGGTTGGTCTTGCCGAGGATGGGCATGCGTGCTTCGCGGACCTTGCGGGTGACGGTGCCATCGTAGGGGCTCATCCAGCCTTCGAGCATGCGCGATGCTGCGGTGGTAGGCTGGCCCTTGGTGACGATGAGGTCCTTGACGGCGATGGGTACGCCTGCGAGCAGCGGCAATTCCTTGCCTGCTGCACGGTCTGCGTCCACTGCGGCTGCGGTGGCGAGTGCTTCTTCAGCGTTGACGTGCAGGAAGGCGTTGAGGCCGTTCTTGCCGTCTGCTCGGTTGTCGCTCAGGGATGCGCCGTCGGTGGCTGCGATACGGTCCAGGTGTGCCTGGGTAAGCTCAACGGAGGTGATTTCGCCGGATGCGAGCTTTTCTACTGCTTCTGCGGCGGTGAGCTGGATCAATTCGTTCACTTGGTTGTTCTCCTCTTAGTCTTCGTCGAGGATTGCCGGCACGCGGAACTTGCCGTCCTGTGCGTCGGGGGCGCCTGAGAGCGCCTCTTCCTGGGTAAGGGTGGTGACGGGTACGTCTTCACGGAAGACGTTCTCGAGGGGGATGGGGTGGCTGGTCGCGGGGATGTCAGCAGTTGCTTTCTGCGACATGGTCTCAACGGATGCGACGATGACGTCCAGCTCAGACGCCATCGCGGTGAGTTCTTCATCGGTCATCTCAATGAGTGCCAGCGATGCCAGGTGCTTGACCTGTTCAAAGGTGATGGCAGACATGGTTCTCCCGTAGTTTTGTTTTCTTGTCTCTTCTCTAGTGTAGTGGAGGTTGCGTTTTCCGTCTCATTGAGGGTTGGAGGGTTTACCTGCTGGCTTGTGTGTTCAGGCGGTATTTTTCTCCTTTCGGTTAAATGCTCAACGCCCCGCTCCTCGTGTGAGGTGCGGGGCGTTGGACTACAACGTGCCCAAGTTACGCTTGAGAGTTAAAACCTTAGGCAGGGATGGTCAGAACCTGGCCGGGGAAGATCAGGTCAACGTTGTAGATGATGTCGGTGTTCGCAGCTGCGATTGCCTGGTAGCCGCCTGCAACGCCGAGCTTTGCAGCGATCAGCGAGAGGGAGTCACCGGGAACCACGGTGTAGGTACCTGCTGCAGCCTTGGGAGCTACTGCGACGGGTGCTGCGGGAGCCTCAACTGCCGGTGCTGCAGCGGGTGCTGCGGGTGCCTCAGCTGCTGCGGGTGCAGCCTGAACTGCAGGAGCTGCGGGTGCAGCCTGTGCCGCGGGAGCGGTGTAGGTCTGCTGGGTCTGCGACTGGGCAGCCACGGTGGTGGGCTCAGTGTAGGTGGGAGCTGCGCCGGTCTTGCCGTAGAGGCCAAGCTTAGCGGAGCAAGCGGGCCATGCGCCCCAGCCCTGGATAGCGAGCAGACGCTCGCCAGCCTCAATCTGCTGTGCACGGGAAGCGGTCACGGGGGAGCCGGACATGCCGACGCCGTTCCAGGACTGCTGGGTGAACTGCAGACCACCGTAGAAGCCGTTACCGGTGTTGATGGACCAGTTACCACCGGACTCGCACTGTGCCAGTGCGTCCCAGGTAGCACCGTCTACCGCGTTTGCAGCGGGCATCGACATGGTAGCTGCTACAGCGCCACCGATGGCGAGAGCTGCTGCGGTACGACGAATGGAAGTGTTCTTCATAATGCTCCTTGGGGCCGTCCCCGCTCGTTCCGTCCCCGGAACTCTAACGCGCTGCCGCTCACCCTTTGATAACGAAGTAGGTTACTCATGTTCTGGCTCTACCATGTGAGCGGCTCTCCACCGATTTCATGTCACCGTGAGTGATTCTGCACTTGTGTGCGGAATCCGGGTGGCACTTCCTCGGTAGGGACGTGCGGTAGAACCGGGCATCGTTTCAAGCATTCCAAGCTTGAAACCACACAGGCGATTCCCTTGCGAGAATCTATCTGGTCTCAAAGATAACCGAGGTTTTTTATGATTCCAACCCAGTTTCAGGTTCACGGCGAACGCGCAGGGTTCCCAGGGTTCTTTCAGGTTAAAAGTGCAAGAAACTTTATTGGCGCTCTTGCAGGCCGCATATTTTCAAGGTTTAACCGCGGAATTTCGGGGTTTTCTAGGGCGTGCAGTCGGAGGTTTCCCCTCCTGGAGTGCTCCGATTCAGTATTGAATGGGTACCGATTTCAAAGGTTTTGAACAGCGTGTAAATATTTTTTAAATATTTACACGCTTTGGGAGTGTTTTAAGGCGCTTCCACCTTAAATGCTGTGGTAGTTACAAATGCCCAAAATTGGCATTCAGGCTCTGAAGCCCGTACTCCAGAGCCTGAATGCTCTATATATATTGCAGGGTTCAGATTCAGATAACCCCGCTACCGGGTCTACTCCTCTAACCCCGCTACCGGGTCTACTCCTCTAACCCCGCTACCGGGTCTACTCCTCTAACCCCGCTACCGGGTCTACTCCTCCGAAGCGGCTTCAACTGCCTCGGGGCCACCTTCAAGCAGAGCAGTAAAGCTTTCCTCGTCCAGCACCTTCAGACCCAGCTGCTGAGCCTTATCCAGCTTCGAGCCGGCATTCGCGCCTGCGACCACAAAGTGGGTCTTCTTCGAAACCGACGCCGAAGCCTTACCGCCGCGAGAAATAATGGCTTCCTTCGCACCGTCACGGGTGTAACCGTTCAGCGTGCCGGTCACGACCACGGTCAGGCCCTCCAGAGTGCGCTCCACGGACTCGTCACGAGTATCTTCCATGCGCACACCGGCGGCAGCCCAGGAGTCCACAACCTCGGCGTGCCAATCCTCAGCAAACCATTCAATAATCGAGTCGGCAATCGTGGTGCCCACACCATCCACAGCAGCAAGACGCTCACGATCAGCCTCGCGGATTGCCTGCATCGAACCGAGCTCGGCGGCAAGCGCGCGGGCAGCGGTCGGTCCCACGTGACGAATCGAGAGAGCCACCAGCACGCGCCACAGCGGCTGCTGCTTAGCCTTCTCCAGCTCAGCGAAGAGGTTCAGCGTATTCTTCGTAGGCTTCGGCTCGGGGCGTGCCTTGGTCGGCTTGGTGTAGAAGTAGGGCACGCGCTCCATCTTTCCGGTGCCCACGCCCTTGACCTTCTTCTCACGCTCGATAGTGACCTCGCGCAGGTCCTCAATGTTGAGGGTGAACAGGTGTGCCTCGGTTGTTAGTGGAGGGGTGTCCGGGGTTGCGGGGCTGGTGAGCGCCTTAGCTGCTTCGAAGCCGAGTGCCTCAATGTCGAAGGCACCGCGGCTTGCCGCATAGTACACACGCTCGGTCAGCTGCGCCGGGCAGGAGCGAGGGTTCGTGCAACGCAGATCCACATCGCCTTCCTTGCCGGGGGCAAGGGGCGAACCGCAGGATGGGCATTCGCTGGGCATGACGAACTCACGTTCAGTGCCGTCACGTAGGGCAACCACGGGGGCGACAATCTCGGGGATCACGTCACCTGCCTTGCGTAGCACCACGGTGTCACCGATGAGCACGCCCTTAGCCTTGACCACGTCCTGGTTGTGCAGGGTGGCGCGCTCCACGGTCGAGCCGGAGACGAACACAGGCTCCATGACGCCGTAGGGGGTCACGCGGCCGGTGCGTCCCACGTCCACACGGATGTCCAGCAGCTTGGTGTGCACCTCTTCGGGCGGGTACTTATACGCCACCGCCCAGCGCGGCACGCGGGAGGTGTAGCCCAGCTGAGCCTGGGTCGCGAAGTCGTTGACCTTAATGACGATGCCGTCAATTTCGTGCACCAGGGAGTGGCGCTGCTCACCGTACTTGTTAATGAAGTCGAACACCGCCTCGGTGTTATCGGCAATTTCGCTGTAGGGGCTCACGGGCAGACCCCAGGAGGCGAGCAGGTCGTAAGTCTCGTACTGAGTGGCAATATCCAGGCCGGTGCGTGAACCGATGCCGTGCACGTACATGCTCAGCGGGCGCGAGGCGGTAATCGCCGCGTCCTTCTGGCGTAGCGAGCCTGCCGCGGCGTTACGCGGGTTCGCGAAGGGATTCTTACCGGCGGCAATCATGGACTCATTGAGCTTCTCAAAATCTGCGGAGGAGATGAACACTTCGCCGCGGATTTCAATTTCCTCAGGGTGGTTCTCGCCGGTCAGCTGCTGCGGGATGCCCGCAATGGTGCGCACGTTGTGGGTGACGTCTTCACCGGTGGTGCCGTCACCGCGGGTTGCCGCGCGCACGAGGGTGCCGTTGCGGTAGAGCAGATTCACCGCCAGGCCGTCAATCTTCAGCTCGGTCAGCCACTGCGGTGCGCCACCGGTAAGGTTCCGGGCGTTCTCTTCAGTCTTGGTCAGCCAGCTGCGCAACTCCTCGAAGGAGAAGACGTCCTCGAGGGAGTACATGCGCTGCAAGTGGGTGACGGGCGCGAAGGCTTCGATGGCTTCACCACCGACTTCCTGGGTGGGCGAGTCGTTGGCGATAATGAGCGGATATTCCGCCTCAATGATTCCAAGGCGGCGGTAGAGCGCATCGTACTCGGCGTCAGAGAGGAAGGGCGCATCCTCGTTGTAGTAGGCGCGGCGTGCGGCACGAATCTTATCGGTCAGTTCCGCATACTCGGCACGCAGGGCCTCGGTAATCTCCACGGAGTTTTCTGCGGGGCTCTCTGCTCGAATCTCGGCGGGGGCAGTCTGCTGGGTGGTGTTGTTCTCAGTCACCCGTCCAGTCTAGCGTTTTTGATCCGCCTCTCCCCTATCGCTGGTCATATTGGCAGGTTCCGCGAACGCAAACGATAATGCAAGAGTGCCGTAGCCGCTTACCCGATTATGCCTCCTTAGTTTCTGTGCGCGGATACAGTTCACCCCCGCCTTCTATAGGCACTCGAGCGAGTGCCTATAGAAGGCGGGGGTGAATCAAACAGTATGAAGTTTAGGCTTCGACCGCGTCAGCAACAATCACGGTAATGTTATCGCGACCGCCGGAACGCAGCGCCTCGTGCTGGAGCACGTCAGCGGCGTCCTGCGGGTGGCGAATCGAGGTGAGTACGCGCGCCATGTATTCGTGCGAAAGCTCACCGGAAAGACCATCGGAGCAGAGCATCAGGCGGTCACCGGCACGGGCGGGCAGAACCCAGAAGTCCGGTTCCCAGTAGTTACCGGTACCCAGCGCGCGGGTAATTACGTTGCGGCGCGGGTGGGTCAGCGCCTCCAGGGCGGTAATCTGACCTTCATCGACCAGGTACTGCACCTCGGAGTGGTCAGCGGTGACCTGCTCCAGCGAGGCGGAGCCCTCAGAACCGGGCAGCTTCTCCATGGCGGAGTGGTGAATACCCTCATCCTCACGCAACAGACGGTAGGTTCGCGAGTCACCCACGTTGAAAATAACCCACAGGTTACGGTCCCCGATGTTGGTTAGCCAGGCGCCAGTGACGGTCGTGCCGCCAGCGTGGGAGAGCGCCTGTTTAATTTCTTCGTTGGTTTCGCCGAGGATATCGTGCAAACGGTTCAGGGCGCCCACAATTTCGTTGTTAAGCAGGGTATTTGCGCGGCGACGGCGCTTAACGGGGTCTTCCTCATCAATAGCTGCGAGGCGCTTAACGTAGGTCTGCTGTTCTCCTTCGCTGCGTCCGCCAGGCATGGTAAAGAAGGGCGAGTAGGCGAGCTGACGCACGCACAGGCGCGAAGCGACCTCGCCCGATTCATGGCCTCCCATACCGTCCGCGACCACGCAGAGGGAACCGGCGACGACCATCGAATCTTCGTTATTTTCTCGATGTGCGCCGCGGTGCGTTGCACCACCGGTACGTAGTTTCAGTTCAGTCATGAGAGGTCTATCTCCATTGTGTAGTTCACGCGACGGGTCACCGCCACGGGGTCTACGTTACCAAAGCTTCTAACATTTCGCGTTCCCTGCGAGGTGAGAGTATAGCGATTTCCCACCTGTCGGAGCGTGTTTGCTGTCTCATTATCGGTCAGTACGGTACCCGGTTCAGCGAGGGAGACCAGGCGTGCGGCCAGGTTCACGCTGGAGCCGTACACGTCGCCGCGGTTAGCCAGAACTTCGCCCCAGATGAAGGCGACGCGGGCATCCGGTAGTTGCGGGTCGGCACCGATCTTTTCGGAGAGCCGCAGGCTAATTTCTGCGATAGCGTCCGGGGCTTCGGTAAGGAAGAAAACTTCATCACCGAGGGTCTTAATAATACGACCGCCCAGGGGTGCGATAACGTCCAGGCAGCTCTGCTCAAAGTGGTTGATGAGCTGAGAGAGAGCTGCGGCATCTAGGTTACGTACCAGGGAGGTGTAGGAAACCAGGTCAACGAACCCTACGCCTCGCACCAGGGGCAGGCGAGAAAGTCCGGAGGTGGTCACGTTGTTTTCGCGCAATCCCAGGCGCAGGATTCCGGCGTACATCTGGCGACGGTATGCGTAGAGCGCCAGGCGCTCAAGAACGTCAAGGTAGCGCGGGAAGTCTTTGAGGAGCTTACGGCGGGCATCATTATCGCTGAGGTTTTCGGTGACCATGATATTGTGCACGAGCGCCTCAATCTGCCATGCGACGGTACGGTCGGTCAGTTGACCTTCGGAGCGCACAAGGGATGCCACGTATTCCATGCGAATGTCGCCTTCTGCGTCCAACTTCTGCAGGTCTGCAAGCATCTGCACATCTGTTTCAGTGAAGTAGGGCGAGTGGTCGGCGATCGTTGGGAAACCCATGTTGTGCCAGATACGCTGGGCGGTTTCGAGAGGAAGTCCGGCGCACTCTGCGGCTTCTACGGGGGTGTAGCGGCGGCCCTGTCCCAGGAGCGACTTTTCGAGGGCTCGGATTCCTGCTTTGGATTCCTCGTCTCGATAGATATTGTTCTGCGCGAGGTTCTGCAGAATTTTGAGGTTCAGCATTTGGGTTTCGGGGCCCATGGTGGCGCCAGTGCCCTGCAGAGAGTGTGCAGGTTTCTGGGGGTCTGCCGTGCTCATTACCGTTGCTGCTCCTTTCATATCTGCCGAATCATCTGTTCTCTCGTGCGGGTGCGCTAGCTGGTGCTGTGCGTCGATTGTGCACTACTTCACTGTATAGCGCCTTGTTAATATACCCTCCACTGCGGTGTTTTGGGCACCAAAGCATCCACCCCCAAAGATATTTTAGTGGAGTAATTCACATTTAAGAATACTCTAATCCACATTTTTCAGCTGATTTAGGTGCCAGGTTAGGCTCTGAGTCAACCGGTCTACCCTCTTTATAGTTGGCAGACACACCCCCGAAAAGCTAGATGTAGCGGGAACTCAAGGCGTAATAGTCACGTCTAGCGGATTTAATTTCTTTTTCAAAACGCCTGGGTTCAGGCACATAGGTCAGACAGTGGTGCGCTCCGTGGCAGACCACATACACGGAGCCATAGCCTAACCAGGCGCCCGGGCCGCGTTGTTTTACCCAGCGTTCCCCCATGGAATCCAAGTAGAGAGAGTCGTCTCCTGTTCGGATCATCACGCCACGGCGAACCACAAGCCGGTGCGTGGTGAGCAGGTAGGAGGTGGTAGCCCAACGCCATCCGGTACGCACCGCTCCGAGAACAGTACCAACCGCACACATCATGCCGAGAGTCCACAGAATCGGTGAGGACCGTGCCGTGGAGGCAAAGGTTGAGGCGGCGATAGCAACCAGTATGTAGGCGAGCGCGGGTAGCAGGGCGCCGTAGTGCTGTCGAGTGGTAATGATGACATGCTCACCGGGGTTGAGTTTTCCGCGCAGACGCATGGTGTTCCTTAGCTGTGCTGGTTGTTATGGGCCGGCTGGAGGCGCCAGTTGAGGCGGTGTGGATTGATGCAGTTGCCGTGCCGGACTGTAATTTTAGGGGTTGGTTCTAGTGTGCCTGCTGAAAGTCTCCGTAGCTACCGTTGACGGGGCGAAGATGCTCAATATCGCCCACCGCGTAGGGCTCTAGGGTTCCATCTTCGCGGCGAATGAGGATGCGCCCCTGCGCGTCGAGGTCTTCGGCGATGCCTTCTACAGTGCTTCCATCCGGCAGGCTCATGCGCACGCTAGCTCCGAGAGTTGCAGTGGCGGCGCGTGCCTGGTCGAGCAGGCTAATGCTCTCGCGGTTGAGGGGATCGGGGCGTTCGGGGTCGCCACCGACGCGCACGAAGGCGCGGTAGCGTCGGGCGAAGATACTCAGCAGTCGGGTGAGCACCTCGGAGGAGTCGATGACCTGCCCGGTGCACAGGCTCAGGCTGGTGGCGGTGAATACGGGCAGCTGTTCGGCGGACATGTTCGTGTTCTGTCCGATGCCCACAATAATGCTGCGCTGCCCCGCGGTGGAGCCGCTTTCGGGAACGAGCTGGGCGAGAATTCCGCAACCTTTGGCACCCTGCGCGATGACGTCGTTGGGCCATTTGAGGGCGGCGTCTACCCCGTAGTCACGCCAAATATCGACCACGCTGAGCCCGGCGATGAGGGTCAGCCAGTGGTAGCTGTCTTCGGTGAGTTCTCGAGCGAGAGGGTCGGCGGAGGCATGCGGGCGCACCACGATACTTGTGGCGAGGCAGGCACCGGCAGGGGCGATCCAGACTCGGGCTAGACGGCCGCGTCCGGCGCTTTGGTAGAGGCTAGTGTAGACAGAGAGCTCGCCGAGCTGTTCGCGTTCGGAGTCCGTGCCGCCCATAAGTACCTCGCGGGCACGGGTGGTAGTGGAGTCGACTTTATTGTAGAGATTTACGCTGGAGTATCCAGTTTCCATTGCAATGGTGCGGATGCGCGGCGCATCCAAAACCGAACGATCACTCTCGGTATGCATATTCTCCTCCATAGTTTGCGCCTTTCTGTCCTGTCCGAAGCTACTCTGCAGTACTCCGACCCGCCGCCAAAACCTGCCGGTTTCTCTCCAATCGCACTGGTTTCTCACCATATCAATTTCTTGCCGCCGGTGATACCCACCCGGCGCCCGAGACGGTACATTAGACAGTGAGGGTGCATGAAGCACCGACCGGCTGCGGGGGTTCCTCCGCTCTGCTCGAAAGAAGACCGATATGGCTTATTACGCAATTACTTACGTTTACGCTACTCCCGAGGAGCAGGCGAAGTACCGTCCTGCTCACCGTGAGTACCTTGGTTCGCAGATTGAGGCGGGCAACCTGATTGTTTCCGGCCCCCTGCTTGATGGTGAGACCCCCGCCGGCGCTCTGCTGATTGCCAAGGTTGATTCCGCTGAGGCTGCTGAGAAGATTGTGGCTAACGACCCGATGAACATTGGTGGCGCAGTTCTGTCTCACACCGTGACTGAATGGAACCCGGTCCTGGGCACCATCTAAATTTCACAAAGCTCAAGTAGCCCCCCCTTCGCCGACAAGGATTGCCGGTGCAAGAGGGGGTTTTTCCGCATCGTATCTTTGCGTCCTAGATGCCTCTTTCACGCTCTTCGCGCATCATTGCGGGCAGTGTGTGCATGAAAGTGTATCTAGTGTTGATATTCTGGCTCCTCATCTGGCATATGTGTGCTAGTTCGCACTATAGTTGAGAGATATGTACGTTGTTCAAGAGTGCTCTTCGGGGCACCTGAGCACCCTATCACCGCAACCACTGGCTCCCGACGATCGGGTGGAGCAGGAACGAGGAATAATGTCCGAGAACCTCCAGCAGGATTTTGACTTGAGCACCACCGCCGGTAAGCTCGCTGATTTTTATGCACGTCGAGAACATAGCTTTGCTCCCAGCGGTGAGGCAGCTATTGAGAAGCAGCACGCACGCGGTAAGAACACCGCCCGCGAGCGCATCGACATGCTTCTAGACGAGGGTTCTTTCGTAGAATTTGATGCCCTCGCCCGCCACCGCACCACCGCGTTCGGCATGGAGGCGAAGAAGCCTCTGGGGGACGGCCTAGTCTCCGGTTACGGCACCGTGGATGGTCGCCTTGTTGCCGTGTATTCGCAGGATTTCACCGTCTACGGTGGTTCTCTCTCACAGGTGAACGGCGAGAAGATCGTGAAGGTGCAGAAGTTCGCTCTGAAGAACGGCTGCCCGGTTATCGGCATTAACGATGGTGGTGGCGCCCGTATCCAAGAGGGTGTGGCTTCTCTGGCGATGTTTGCCGATATTTTCCGCATGAACGTGCGCGCCTCCGGTGTGGTTCCGCAGATTTCTGTCATTATGGGCCCCTGCGCTGGTGGTGCCGCGTACTCCCCCGCTCTGACTGACTACATCATCATGGTGGATAAAACTTCACACATGTTCATTACCGGCCCGGACGTCATCAAGACTGTGACCGGTGAGGACGTGGACATGGAAACCCTCGGTGGTGCGCGTCAGCATAACGCCGTGACCGGCACCAGCACATACCTGGCTGAAGATGAGGAAGACGCTTTCGACTTTGTGCGTGAGCTTCTGGAGTTCCTGCCCTCAAACAACCTTGCTGAGCCTCTGCCCCTGGAGCATGACCAGGAACCGGTGGTAACTGTAGACGATTTGGATTTGGATACTCTCATCCCGGATTCGGCAAACCAGCCTTATGACATGCGCGCGGTCATTGAGTCCGTCGTGGATGACGGCCACTTCTTGGAGATGCAGGCACTTTACGCCCCGAACGTGATGATTGGTTACGCCCGCGTTGAGGGCCGCACGGTTGGTATTGTGGCGAACCAGCCGATGCAGTTCGCAGGTTGCCTGGATATCTCCGCTTCGGAGAAGGCTGCCCGTTTTGTGCGCCATTGCGATGCGTTCAACATTCCGATTCTGACTTTTGTAGATGTTCCCGGCTTCCTACCCGGTACCGATCAGGAGTTCAACGGTATTATTCGCCGCGGCGCTAAGCTGCTCTACGCTTACGCGGAGGCGACCGTTCCGTTGGTCACCGTTATTACCCGTAAGGCGTACGGCGGTGCGTACATTGTGATGGGTTCGAAGAAGCTGGGTGCCGATATTAACCTGGCGTGGCCCACCGCTCAGATTGGCGTGATGGGTGCCCAGGGTGCGGTGAATATTCTGTACCGTCGTGAGCTGGCTGCTCTGGCGGCTGAGGGTGGCGATGTTGAGGCTCGCCGCGCTGAGCTGATTACCAAGTATGAGGAAGAGCTGCTGAACCCATACCAGGCTGCTGAGCTGGGTTACATTGATGAGGTTATTGCCCCGAGTGAGACTCGCATGCGTATTATTTCCTCGTTGCGTGCCCTGCACGATAAGCGTGCGGCAACCCCGGCGAAGAAGCACGGCAATATCCCGCTGTAGGCTTCCGATGTGCCCGCACCATTTGTGGCGCGGGCATTCACAGGATTTTAGGTTTTCTAAGGAGGTGTGCCTTTGGCAGGCTACAACCCGCTGAATTATTTCTCATTCGGTAAAAAGAAGGATAGTTCGGAGGCTACTGAGAGCGCCGAGCAGCTTGAGCGTAGCTCCGCACATTCTTCTGCGCATGCAGATACCGCATCCAGCGCCGCGAAGGATTCTGCTCAGCCTTCGGTAGATACTGACACTAAGCAGGAGCCTCTACTGAAGGTGGTTATGGGATCCCCCACCCCGGAGGAGATTGCTGCCCTCACCGCGGTGGTTGCAATGATGCAGGCAAATGGCGAGCAGCAGGAGCAGAACTTGCTGGTGGGTGCCGCTTCACGGATCCTGAACCGCGGTCAGCGCCTGGGCGCTTCCTTGCGCCCGGGCCCCGGTTCGTGGAGGCGCGCTCGCCCCATGTAATGCGGGTAGCTCACATCTGACGGATAGATTCCCGTTACACCTGCTGGTATGACGGGAATCTATTGTATTGTCCCAAATTCAAGACTTATATTGCGTTATTCAATATCTAATACACTGATTCATATGGTTTCGTCATATTAGAGCCAATAAAGTCATGATGATATATGCTGATGCTACGATGTATATACCGTCACAATAGTGTTAGTAAATTGGCAGGGACCGTGGCAAAGATGATGAATAAAAACCATAGGCCCCCACCGGATGTCTATATCACGCTTCTGTTGCCGGCACTACGGCGCTTGTCGAAGACTGTGCCTCGCACCGCCGCCTATGTTAGCGAGCAGTTGCGGCAGCAGACTAAGGCGTTGGGGTCGAAGAAGAACCTACCGGCTCTTGAATCCACCGATTTTGCGGTGGCTGTGCGTACCACCTTGAAAATCTTGGTGGCACTTCGTTATGCCCAGCTTATGCCTCGTTTGACCCCGTGGGAGAAGAGGAAGTACCTGCTTACTCCCCTGGGTGCCGAACTGACCTGCACCCCGCATCTGCACGGTTCGGTGCCGCCGCATGTTGTGAAGCAGGTGCAGGCTTTGTGCTCTCAGAGTTTGACGGCGAAGAGTGTGAAGAAGCTGCAGAAGCAGGCGAACGCGCTACTGGAGAATGCTGAGGAAGAGCATCGCCTCATTTTTGGCGCTTCTGATACCGGTGCCCTTCATACTCTGTCACCTTTCTCAGGTGCTGATTATACTCAGCTGAACCCCGCTGCTTATGATGCAACCGATGCCGACTACCCTATCCCCGCCCTAAATTCTGCTGGACCTGCAAATTCTTGGCCTGCCGGTCAGTCTCCGCTGGATATTATTTTGCGTGCCAGCGATTCGCCGGTGATTCACGCTCAGGCTGAGTTTGCGGAGCATTTTACTCAGGATTTGATTCAGCATATTCACGCGGTGACGCCAGAATATTTTGAGCAGATTGTTGCCGATATTTTTACGGCTCTTGGTTTTAGTACCGAGGTAACCGGCGGTGCTGATGATAAGGGTGTTGATGTTATTGCCCACTATTCTGAGGGCCTGGATTTCGCGCCGATTTATATTCAGGTGAAGCATTATTGCGGAACTATGAAGGTCACCCCCAACCAGATTCAGAAGCTTGCCGGTGCGGTACTTCTGCACGGCGGTTTACAGGGCGTTTTGGTGACCTGCGGTGCTTTTGCGCATCCGGTGCCTGAGTATTTGCAGGGTTTGCCGGGTGCACGCAATATTGCTCTGGTTGATCAGCACCACTTGGTGGAGCTGATGATTCGCCATCGTGTGGGCGTGCTTGATGGTGAGGGCGAGTGCGGTTATCGCATTGATGAGGAGTATTTTGCTTGCGGTTTGGAGTAGCCGGGGGTGTTTTGAGGTGAGTTTTTCTCTCTGAATGTCTCTGGTCTTCGCGCATTTCCTGCGTTATTTCACTTAATGTATTTTCACTTTTCCTTGAGGATATTTTTCATATATCGGCTGGTTTTAGAAATCTAGGTTATTTTTTGAACCAGCCGATACAATGGGATTGTAATGCGTTATATATACTCGCATTATTTCACGAAGTGCATATACCCGTGACGGTGTCAGTACTTCACCATAATTTATAGCGTTCTTTCCGGGTGCACGTCATAGAAGACGGTACGTAAGCGAAACGGGCTGAGAAATCTGTCTTTCCTGCTTCTCTTCACGACGGGTTACCAAAGTGACGACCCAAAAATAAAGATGGTGTCGCCCAGTATTGTGTGATTATTTTCCCGCTCGAATGACTGCACTTTATGAAGAATGCCCGCACGATAAATACCACCAGATAAGGAGCCCAGCGTGGCTTTTGTGAATAAAACAATGCTCCATATCGACCATTCGGAATTGCACTCTCTGCAGCAGGAAACCTCGTGGGAGGCTCTACCAGAGGAAGCACGCACTCTCAGCGTTGCGGCGGCTTTCTCTCTGATCCGCCATTTTGAGCGCGCTCAGGACCATGGCGAGAAGGTTTTCTTCCCCGATATGTACACCCCCGTAGGTGTGGACCTGGGTTTCAATATGACTCAGCGTTTCATTGCGGTCGATGACAATGTTCTCTTCCGTGAGGCACTCAATAAGCTGATCGCGGCGCTGGTCAATGCTAACTATCTTGAGGTATCCCTCAGCCAGTTGCATCCGGGCAACCTGCACTACAGCCTCAGCAAGGCTGGCCGTGAGCTACTCGGTACTCCGAAGGAACAGCAGGCACAGGCTCTTCTGCCGGTTCTGCCTCTCCTTAGCGGCGTGCACCTCTTCTACCTGAAGCAGTTCTACCCGGTTCTGCTCTCTCACATTACGGTACGTGAGCTTCTGCCCATCGTTCTGAGCGTGACCCCGTCCTACCCTGCGGCGGCTCCCGTGAAGATTCGCGAGCTGGTGCTACGCGAGTGCGGTTTCGTACAGGGCTGGTACGGTCTGTCATACCTGGAGCAGCGCATTATTGAGCCGGTGATTGCTAAGGCGCTGAGCCTGTTGACCCGCGAGGGCTACCTCCGCACCAAGACTATTCACGAGCACACGGATTCTCCGCTGACTCTGTACTCGCTGTCGCCTTCGGCGAAGGAGCTGGTGGCACGCTATGAGGAGACCGGCGTGCCGGCGAGCGAGCTAAGCTCCGTGCTGGCACTGGTGAAAGATGAGGGCGCCTCCATTACGGCTGAGGATATTGCCGCAACTGATGCTCTGCTGACCCATATGGGTGTTCTTCTGCTCGACACCCTCAACGACCATGGCGCCGATGTGGAGCTGAGCCTTCCGAGCCTGGAGCAGGTCTTTGACCGCGACGAGCGCATTCAGCAGGAGTCCTCAAACCCTTACTTTGTGCAGATTGACGCACAGGATTACCTCTACGATGTGCTGATTGCCCACCACTACCTCTCCGAGGGTGAGACTGTCTATTCACTGGGTTCGGCTTTCGCGCCGGCTCTGGCGCAGATGGTTGAGCCGAGCGTTCAGAAGCTGGTGGCTTCGGCCCTACTGGATCCCGCTGCTGTAGATGCTCTGCCATACCCACATCAGTTGCTGCACCCGATTCTGAAGCTTGTGGAGGAGAACCCGCGTATTTCCTACTACAACATCTACGATGAGTTGAAGCTCGCCCTGGATATCCCGTACCTGCAGGGTGAGGTTGCTCCGCACCGTTATAAGCTGACCCCACGTCTGCGTAACCGCTATTCGGTGGCGATGCATGTGCTTAAGGGCGAACGCTACCTGAATGCTCTGCGTGAGGGTACGGGTCGTACTTCTCGCAAGAATCCGGAGCGTTATGAGCTGAGCGATGCGGGTAAGGAGCTGCTCAAGCGATTCCCGGAGGGTGCTCCGGAGGCGGTGACCGCCCGCATGGCACCGTTGCCGCCGCAGTCACTCAAGCACAAGCTGCCTCAGGATATTGCGGCTGAATTGCAGGCTCGTGAGGAGGCTCTTCAGGCTGCTAAGGAGGCGCGCGCGGCGGAGCGTCAGGCTCGTCTGGCGGCTCGTGAGGGTGCATCTCGTGAGCAGTTGGCTCCGGTTCCGGGTGCTTCTCCGGCGTTGTTGGCGCGTCCAGCTGGTTCGCCGGTAGCGGCTACTGCCCAGGGGCCCGCTGAGGTTCCGGCGGGACCGGTCGCTGAGGCTACCGCCCAGTCTGCTGTACCCACTCCTGCTGTTTCGGCTACTGAGCCCTCGACCGCGTTGCAGGTGGCTGCCGCTCAGGTGCGTGAGGCGCTGAAGCGCTACCGTCAGGTGTTCCGCCGCGAGGCGTTGGCTCCGGCGTTGGCTCAGGTGTCTGAGGAGCGTTTCCGTAGCATTGGTTTCGATTTGTTCCTAATGCGCGGCTACACTGTAGAGGCTTTGGAAGCTCAGGGCGTGGACGGCGTGGCAATCCCCGCCACCGGCGAAAAAGAACGCGCATTCTACGTACGTACTCTGCGCCCGGTAGCTGGCAGTGTTCTGTCCGCAAGCGTTCAGCCGCAGGATATTACCGCGTTCTTCCTGGCGATTCACGCCCGCGGTGGTCAGCTCGGCACCTTCATCACGAACGCACCATTCAGTGATGAGGCATACGATGAGTTCATCCGCTGCTCAACCAAATACCCGAACATTCTGGTTGACTTGGTATCCGGCGATGAGCTGCAGGACCGCCTCATTGCCCACCGCCTCGGCGTGGTTGAGGGCACGAACGGTCTGCTGGAACTCAACGGCGAATACTTCGCCATCTAGCAGCTTTTAGCCTATCTTGGCGGCGTCCCGGTCTTCTCTTTCCTGCACGTTCAGGTGGGAGAAAGCCGGGGCGTTTTCGCGCCTGCGCCCCGGTGAGTTGTCCCCAGGTGAGCCATTTTCCTCGCATTCGGTGCTGCTCAGCCCGTAATATTGCCGGTTTAGGCGACCTAAATCACCGAAAATCGTGGTTGAAGGCACACCCCTGAGTTAGGATATGAACATGAGCACTTACCAGGAACTTCCCAGCATCTACCGATTGAAGCGCTCGCTGACCGACGTCGATCAGATCGCTAACGAATATTTTGAAAAGGTCCTCGACCTGAACCCCGTCCAGGCAACCGAGCTTGGTCGTAAAGGTGTAGAGACGCTGTATCCCGACTACTCACCCGCCGGGGAGAAGGCTTTTGCGCGCCTTGCTAAGAAGACTTTGAAGAAGGTCGATAACGTCCTGCCTGTTGATGACGTTGACCTGGTCACCCTGGATGCTCTGCAGGAGCGTCTGAGCCTGTATCGCAAGCAGTACAAGGCTGGCTTTGGTGGCTGGCAGATGAACAATATTGCCTCCGTCCCGCAGGAGGTGCGCTCAGTCTTTGACCTGATGAAGCGCAATACCCAGCAGGATTGGGAGCACATTATTGGTCGTATGCACCGCGTGACCGAGGCGCTGGAGGGCTACATCCAGACTCTTGAGGCGGCTCGTGAAGAGGGTAAGGTTGCCCCGCGCCGCCAGGTGGATATTGTCATTGAGCAGACCGCCGCATACTATGCTCCCGGTGGTTTCTTTGACGAGCTTGCGACCGAAGCTGCCGCAGCTGTGCCCTCCCTAAAGGATGAGGCTGCCGCCGGTGCCGAGGCTGCAAAGGAAGGCTACCGCTGCCTCAACAGCTACCTGGTGGAGAAGCTGCAGCCGGTCGCGCCCTCCCGCGACGCTGTGGGCCGTAAGGCGTACAGCCTGCACTCCCGTTCATTCCTGGGTACCACCATTGACCTGGACGAAACCTATGCCTGGGGCGTGAAGGAGCTGGAGAGCATTATTGCTCGTCAGCGTGAGGTTGCCGAAGAGATTGAGCCGGGCGCAAGCATTGAGCGTGCGAAGCAGCTACTCGATGAGGATCCGGCACGTCAGCTGCACGGCACCGATGAGCTGAAGGCGTGGATGCAGAAGCTCGCCGACACCGCGGTAGAGAACCTGGCGGATACTCATTTTGAAATTGGCGGCCCCATGCGCCGCATTGAATGTTGCATTGCGCCCACGAATGAGGGCGGTATTTACTACACCGGCCCCTCCCCCGATTTCTCGCGCCCCGGACGCATGTGGTGGTCGGTTCCCGAGGGTGAGGACACGTTCACTACCTGGCGTGAAACCTCCACTGTGTACCACGAGGGTGTTCCGGGCCACCACCTGCAGATCGCTATCGCTACGGCTCTGAAGGGCACCATGAACTCCTGGCGCACAAACATGCTGTGGGTTTCCGGTCACGGTGAGGGCTGGGCACTGTATGCCGAGCGACTCATGGAGGAACTGGGCTATCTGAAGGATCCGGGTGACCGCATGGGCATGCTGAACGCTCAGCGTATGCGTGCCGCCCGCGTGGTCTTCGATATTGGTGTTCACTGCGAGATGCCGATTCCCGATGAGTGGGCTGAGCAGTTGGGCGTTGAGCCGGGCACCATCTGGACTTCTGACCTGGGTTACGAGTTCTTGAAGCTGAACCTGGACGAGTCCGAGGGTCAGCAGCGTTTCGAGTTCCTGCGTTACCTGGGTTGGCCGGGTCAGGCACCAAGCTACAAGATTGGCGAGCGCCTCTGGCTGGAGCTACGCGATCAGGCTCTGCACCGCGGCGATGACATGCGTGCGTTCCACACACGTGCGCTTCTGCTTGGTTCGGTGGGTCTGGACACTCTGCGCCGCGCCCTGACCGACGAGATGATGCTTCCTCTGGATACTGAGGATGACGATGATGAGGACGACGAGTAGCCCCTCGTCTGCTCGTTCCTCGGCGAGTGGATCTCTGGAGCCTCTGATCTGGAATCTCTGAGCTAGAGTCTTCGATGAGGAACTCTATAGATGAAGTCCCCGCTCCAGCTTTGCGGCTGATGCGGGGACTTCGCTGTATTTTCGTGTCTTCTGAGGATTATATCTTCTGGGGGCTATCCGAAGTTTGCGGTGCGGGGGTCGGTGGTGTCGAATCCCATGCCGGTAGAGTCGTTCAGATCCACCAGGTGCGGGGCAAAGCGGCACCAGTAGTCGGTGAGCGCGCCGTTTGATTCACGGATGCCCACACCTACGGTGCGTCCGTCGACCACCCACACGCCGAGGATGGGGTGGCTGACCGGATTGATAATCCCTTCGTAGTGCGGTGCCGGAATGTACTCCTGGTAGATGAATTCGCTTTCGGGAGCGCTGGCGAAGAAATCGTCGTCTTCAGGCTTGATGAAGACGTCGTAGTCGGGGGCGTAGATTTCTACGCCGTCACCTTCACGCCCGAAGATGGGCTTGCGAACCCAGTTACGCATGCCGCCGCGGTGGCCCGCGTAGGTGGGTACGAGGTTCGGGTGGCCCGGGTACTTGTCCCAGAGCGCAGCGAGCAGCAGCTTATTGGAGAGGAACATCTTCCACGCTGGCTCAATCCAGCGCTGCACAGCGCCATGGTAGGCGAAGAGGAGCTTGTCGTAGCCTGCATCGCTGTCGGTGACCAGGTCTTCCCAGGGGTAAAGCTTGAAGAGGTTGGTGATGGTGCATCCGTAGGCATCTTCCCAGCTCTTGGTTTCATCGTTGAAGATGATTTCGTCGATGGGAATCATGTGGGTTTTGATGCCCGCCTGCTGTGCCGCGTAGGCGATGAGCCAGAGGTTGTTGTAGTCCTCGTTATTCTCATCAATCTCAGCGGTCACATGCGCCAGGTGCAATACAGGCTGCACGCCGGCGGCAATTTCGGCTGCGAAGATATGGCGCCAACGGTTGGTGAAGGCTTCGCCGATTTCGCCCCAGTGGGCGTAGCCGCGGGTGTCGAGGCGCTGATCTTTCGCCCAGGTTTTCTGGCTGACTGCCGCCTCCACGATGCCGGTGGGGGTGTCTGCGTTGTATTCGAGCAGTTTCATAGGGTCTCCGGGCACACCGGAGTAGCTGAAGTCGAAGCGGCCGTAGAAGTCGGCGTCGCGGCGGTTCCAGGATTCTACGGCGAGGTTGAATGCCGCCTGCGGCAGACCGAGGGTACCGAACGCGCCGGAGGCAATGTATTCGACGGTTTCCAGGCATATGCGGTGCATTTCTTCCGCCTGGGCACGCAGGAAGTCCATTTCTTGCGGACTGAAAATGTAGGCGGCGTATTCGTTCCAATAGTGGTCGGTGTCGTGGGGGCCGTCCACGCTGTATGTGAGGCCTTCCTCAATGATGACGTTCTCCCAGTCGGGTCGACCGACAGGAAATTCTTCACGGCGCATGAGGGGCTAGGCTCCTTCGAAATAGTGATTGGAAAATAGTGAGGAAAATGCGGGCGGAACCGTTCAGTCCCTGCCCGCATTCAGTGTGATGGTTTATGGCTTAGCCACCAGAGGTACCGCCACCCGACTTGGAGCCGCCGCCAAAACCGCCCTTACTGCCGGACTTCGAGGACGAACCCGACTTGGAGGTGTTCGACTTGCTGTAGGAGCCGGTGCTACCGCTATTGCTGGTGCCCTGCTTACCGCTGGAGACCGAGCCGGTGGTCTTATTACGCACCGAGGAGGTCTTACCGGAGTTGTTGGTGCCGGTCACCTTGCCCGAGGAGATGGTGGAGGACTTCTTCGCGCTGCGGTAGGAGTCTTCAAAGCTACCGCCCTTAGAGGAAACGCCGCTGTAGACGGTGCCGTTGCTGGGTCGGGTAGTACTACCTCCGGAGAGCCTGGTACCCACACCGGGAACCATGGGGGTACCGGTGGAGTTCGCAGCACTCTGGCGACCCAGGTAGTACCAGAGGAACGCATTCGAATTACTGTGGGTGGTGGTCGAACCTGAGTAACTAGAGGAACCAAAAGAACCGGAAGAGCTTGAGGACTCCGTAGAAGAGCCTGAAGGCGATTCGGTCGGCTCCTGAACGCCTGCCTTCTCACATTCGCTATCTTCCACGCGCAGGGCGGTCTTCGCGTCCTGGCAGACGCGGGCGTACTCTTCACCCTGCGACAGGAATGCGTTCTCTTCCTGGTGCATGGAGTTGTAGGCGAAGATGCCACCGCCAATCAGTAGCACGCCAGCGCCAGCTACGGCAATCATTTTGGCGATGCCGGGGCGGGTTGCACCCAGGTTCAGGGCCTGCTGGGCAGAGGTCTGTGCGGCACGGGTAGCAAAGTTGGCAACTGCTTCCATGCGGTTGCCGGGCTTCTTCGGAACGTTAGGGGTGGTGGTTCCGCCGGGGTATTGGGGAGCAGAACTCATGCATCTCTCCTTGAACGGTGGTGCGTGGCGTATTACTCAGCGCGTATATAAAACTGAGTGAATACAGCATCATCCGGCGACTTTCGCCGGACTACCGGTGTGGCTCCAGCATATCAAGCTCTAGCTTTCGGATTATTAGCTGACGGCAAAATCTCAGCAAGCTTCCCAGCATGTTGCGCAGTTGTTTCCTTTCTTTTTGCTTTTGCGGTGACTGCCGGTTAACTATCAGCCGATCTAACTGCCTACTGGCGCAGCAGGCAGCACTGGTGGACACACTGGTAGATGTGCTGTTGGATGCACTGCCGAAAGGTGCCGCCGGAAGGTCACGATTCGTCACACATACCCTATACTGCACCGGATTGCAATACTTCTTCACACAAACTCGCGCCGGAGTACGCAAAAGGTTTAGAGTATGCCACATGTCTACACCGCATGCAGCATCTCGTTCACGTCTACCCAAGTGGGCTACTTCTTTCGGCAACCAAATCATTGCCTCCCTCCTTCTGGGTATTGTTCTTGGCGCGCTCGCTCTCGCATTGGGCGGGGACGCGAAGAGCAACCCTAACTGGCTCATGGTGACCTTAGATACCATTGGTTCCTCCTACATCACCCTGCTGAAGGCGGCTGTTGTTCCGCTGATTTTCACCGCCGTGGTCGCCTCCATCTCTAACCTGTCACAGGTGACTAACGCGGCGCGTCTGGCGGTTAACACGCTCATCTGGTTTGCGATTACCGCGTTCTTCGCAGTGCTCATTGGTATTGCGATGGGCCTGCTTGTTCAGCCGGGCGTGGGCGCGCAGGTGCAGGGCAAGGCGTACACCGGATCGACCGGGTCATGGACCGCGTTCCTAACCGGTCTGATTCCGGTGAACTTCTTGGGTCTGGGCGTCAGCGCTAAGTCCGGTGATTCCGGCATCACCGCCTCGGCATCCTTCAACGTGCTGCAGATTCTGGTCATTTCCGGCGTGGTCGGCATTGCCGCGCTGAAGGTCGGTGAGGCGGCCAAGCCGTTCATTGACGTGGTCAAGAGCGCTCTGGAGATTATTCAGAAGATTCTATGGTGGATTATTCGCCTGGCACCGCTGGGTACCGTGGGTCTCATTGCTAAGGCAGTGTTCGCGTACGGTTGGGCGTCAATGGGTTCGCTGGTCGCGTTCGTCATCGCCCTCTACATTGGCCTGCTGCTGGTCTTTCTCGTGGTCTACCCGATTATTGTTCGCGCGAACGGTCTGTCGGTCCGCCAGTACTTCTCTGGCGTGTGGCCGGCGCTCCAGCTGGGCTTCGTGTCCCGCTCTTCGATGGGTTCGATGCCGATGACTCAGACCGTTGCCGAACGCAACCTGGGTGTTCCCCGCGCCTACGCATCCTTCGCCGTTCCGCTGGGTGCGACCACCAAGATGGACGGTTGCGCCTCGGTTTACCCCGCTCTTGCCGCGGTCTTCGTGGCTCAGTTCTACGGTATTCAACTGGACTTCACCCAGTATCTGCTGATTGTAATGGTGTCCGTTCTCGGTTCGGCTGCGACTGCCGGTACGACCGGCGCTATCGTGATGCTGACCCTGACCCTTTCCACTCTGGGTCTGCCGCTGGACGGTGTGGGTCTGCTCCTGGCGATTGACCCGATTGTTGATATGGGCCGTACCGCTCTGAACGTTGCCGGTCAGGCTCTGGTTCCCGCAATTGTGGCTCGCCGCGAGGGCATCCTGGATGAGGATCTCTACAACGCTCCCCGTTCGGAGGGTGGCTTTGTGACTCAGGAATTCTACAATGAGCGCATCGCCGGCGAGGCGCAGCGACTTCACGAGGTGGAGGAGACGGCACGCCGCTAATCTGGCTGAGGCTCACACACGGCGCTAGGCGGTACTGCTTAGCGCCGTGCTGCTTCTCCACCGTCTATGCCCCCAGCATGGGCAAAATACATTCGTCAAACGTCATAAAACATCACGATCGATCCTTCTTTTCGTTAATTCTTGAGAAGAGTTATGATTTTGAACGGCGTGCTCCATCTCCTACGTGGTTGAGGGGGATGGGACACGCTCTTTTTTATACCCTCCGAGCTCGACGCTCCGGCCCTCCCCTCCCGCAGATCACGCCCTCAGATTACTCCTAGGGCCCGTATTCAGCGCTGATACACCGGCGGAGGGTTCCACCTAGTGACCCTCAATCTGCACCCGAGAGTAAAACTCGCCGGCAACACTCTAAAATAGAACCCATGACTACCAGTGCTTCACCAACCCAACTGATTCTTGCCTCCGCCTCCCCGGCGCGCCGCAAGCTCCTGGAAGACTCGCGCATCGTGTTCACGGTGCGCGTCTCCTCCGTAGATGAGGACGCCGCGCTCACCGCCGCCAACAACCAGGCACGAGCGCAGGGACGGGCAGGACTCACCCCGGCTGAAACAGCCTCCCTGCTGGCGCAACTGAAGGCGCAGGCAGTTGCCGCCGAACTTGCCGCCGAGGGTGTACGCAATGCATTGGTTCTGGGATGCGATTCGGTCTTCGAGTTTGAGGGGGTTGCCTACGGTAAGCCTCACACTGCTCAGGCGGCACGTGAGCGCATCAGCGCAATGAGCGGCAACTACGGTGTGCTGCATACCGGTCACGCGCTCGTGGATTTGCGTGGCATTGAGCTGGGTGCCGAATTACCCGCTACTTCTGACCTACCCACTGTTTCTGAGTTGCGCAGTGCTACCGTCCACTTCGATACGCTCAGCCCCGAAGAAATTGAGGCGTACATTGCTACCAGTGAGCCGCTCTGGGTAGCCGGTTCCTTTACCCTGGACGGCTACGGTTCGGCATTTATTCGCGGTATTGAGGGTGAGTTCCACACGGTGGTGGGCTTATCCATCCACGCGCTACGCGATATGCTGCGCCGCCGCGAAGTTGCGGTAACCGAGTTGTGGATAGCAGCCCAAGACGAGGAGTTAGATCCAGCGTAATCATATAAATCTGTCTCAAAGCGCGCCCTGAAATACACATTATTGAACACCAATCGATAAGATAGAACAGTATGATGCGCGTTATATTCGCCAATCCTGCCAATGTATCCTTGGAGCAGGAGATTAAAGGAGAGCTTTAAGTGACTCAGCACCAGGCAGAAACCCCCAAGAAATTTACTGCAGTCCCCGGCCGCCATACTGGCCCGGTCAGCAAGATTCTGATTGCTAACCGCGGCGAAATTGCTGTCCGCGTGATTCGTGCGGCCCGTGATGAGGGCCTGCAGACCGTCGCCGTCTACGCTGACCCCGACCGCGACGCCCAGCATGTAAAGCTTGCCGATGAAGCCTACGCTCTCGGCGGCGCCACCGCGGCACAGTCCTACCTGGTGATGGACAAGCTCATTGAAATCGCTCGCCGCTCCGGTGCTGACGCTGTACACCCCGGCTACGGTTTCCTTTCTGAGAACGCACAGTTCGCGCAGAAGTGCATTGACGCTGGTCTGACCTGGATTGGCCCCTCCCCCGAGTCCATTACCCAGCTGGGTGATAAGGTGGCTGCCCGCCACATCGCGCAGAAGGTGGGCGCTCCCCTGGTGCCCGGTACTAAGGACCCTGTCAAGTCTGCCGATGAGGTTGTTGCTTTCGCAGATGAGCACGGTCTGCCCATCGCGGTGAAGGCCGCATTCGGTGGCGGTGGCCGCGGCATTAAGGTTGCCCGTGACCGTGAAAGCATCGTCGAGATGTACGAATCCGCTGTTCGTGAAGCCACCGCAGCATTCGGCCGTGGCGAATGCTTCATTGAACGCTTCCTGGACTCCCCCCGCCACGTTGAGACCCAGTGCCTGGCGGATGCGCACGGCAACGTTGTGGTGGTATCCACCCGTGACTGCTCCCTGCAGCGCCGTAACCAGAAGCTTGTCGAGGAGGCACCCGCCCCCTACCTGAGTGATGAGCAGAACAAGCGCCTCTACGAGGCATCCCGCGCAATTCTGCGTGAGGCTGGCTACCAGGGTGCTGGCACCTGTGAGTTCCTGGTCGGTACCGACGGCACCATCTCCTTCCTGGAGGTGAACACTCGACTGCAGGTGGAGCACCCCGTCTCTGAAGAGATTTCCGGCTTGGATTTGGTTCGTGAGCAGTTCCGTATTGCCCGCGGCGAGAAGATTGAGGATAAGGACCCGGTTCTGCGCGGTCACTCCTTCGAGTTCCGTATTAACGGTGAGGATGCGGGCCGTTCCTTCATGCCTGCCCCCGGTACCATCGAGAAGATGACCGTACCCACCGGACCCGGTGTTCGCTGGGATTCCGGCTTCGTGGCTGGCGACGTTATCGGCGGTAACTTCGACTCCATGCTGGCTAAGCTCATTGTCACCGGAGCGGATCGCGAGCAGGCTCTGCAGCGTGCCCGCCGTGCCTTGGCTGAGCTGACTATTGAGGGTATGCCCACCGTCATTCCGTTCCACCGCGTTGTGTTGAATGATCCCGCTTTCGCGCCGGCTGAGGGCGGCGATTTCAAGGTGCACACCCGCTGGATTGAGACCGAGTTCAACAACACCATCCCCATGTACTCTGGTGCACCCGGTAGCGTGGGCTCCGATGAGGATGAACGCACCACCGTGGTCGTTGAGGTGAACGGCAAGCGCATGGAGGTATCTCTGCCCGATTTGAGCGGTAACGCGAAGCCTGCCGCTAAGTCCGCGTCCAAAACCCGCAAGTCCCGTTCGGCGCGCGGCGCCGCGAAGGGTGGCGGTGACGAGCTGACCAGCCCCATGCAGGGCACCATTGTGAAGGTTGCCGCTTCTGACGGTGACACCGTCGCTGAAGGCGACCTGATTCTGGTGTTGGAGGCCATGAAGATGGAGCAGCCCATTATCGCGCACAAGGCGGGTAAGGTTTCGGGTCTGTCGGCTAAGGCTGGCGATACCGTCACCTCCGGTACGGTGCTGGCGACCATCAAGTAAGACCTTTCAGCACCCTCGCGAGCGCTCCAGGCTATACAAATCCCCCGGAAGGTTTGAGGTATTACCTCGTACCCTTTCGGGGGATTCTCCATATGTGCTCTCTTCTGTTTCTATGGGATTTACGCGACTAACCCCTGTGATTACGTCCAGATAGTGACTGCATTTGTTGGGCTTTTTCTGAACAGAGTTATAATGTTGCACTTTAGAGGAGCCTTTCAGAATCCAGCGCCCACCGCACCCCACCCGGTGCAGTTACGGCCCCCGGTACGCGTCTACAGCACACCCGCATCCCGCGCTGAACGGTCATGGAACACCTACCTCAGGCTCCTTGTGTACACACAAATTCACCATCTGGGAGTTTTCCTCATGAGCGCCTCTGCACCTGACACGAAAGCGTCTGCTGCATCGGTGAAGAATACGACTCCTCGTAGTCGAGTTATTCTTGCCTCGCTCGTTGGTACCACCATCGAGTTCTACGATTTCTACATTTACGCCACCGCAGCCGTGGCTGTGTTCCCTGTGCTGTTCTTCCCCTCGAAGGACGCAACCACTGAACTTCTGGCGTCCTTCGCTACTTTCGGCGTTGCCTTCATCGCGCGCCCTCTCGGTTCAATAATCTTCGGCCACTTCGGCGACAAGATTGGCCGTAAGGCAACCCTCGTCGGTGCGCTGCTCACTATGGGTCTGGCAACCTTCATCATCGGTCTGCTGCCCACCTACCACCAGATTGGTCTGTGGGCACCGACTATGCTAACCATTATGCGTTTCTGCCAGGGCCTGGGCCTGGGTGGTGAATGGTCCGGTGCAGCACTACTCGCCAGCGAATATGCTGAGGAAGGCAAGCGTGCCCGCGCCGCTATGTGGCCTCAGCTGGGCGCACCCATCGGCTTTGTGCTTGCAAACGGCTTCATGCTGCTGCTGACCAGCTGGATTTCCTTCAACTCCGCGACCGACGGTAAGACCCTTGATCATCCCTTCCTCGTCTGGGGTTGGCGTATTCCGTTCCTGATGTCCATCGTGATGGTCGCTGTCGGCCTGTACGTGCGTTTTAAGCTGGAGGAGACCCCCGTCTTCGCCAAGGCTGCCGCTAACAACGAGAAGGTTAAGACCCCCCTCGTTGAGGCGTTCAAGGTCGCTTGGTGGCCCATGATTCAGGGTACCTTCATCATGGTTGCATGCTACGTGCTGTTCTACCTGATGACAGCGTGGGTTCTTTCCTACGGTATCGGCAAGGTTGAAAAGGGCGGTCTGGCTATCCCCTACCGAGAGTTCCTTGTGATTCAGCTGATTTCCATCATCGGCTTCGCAATCTTCATCCCGATCTCGGGTTGGCTGGCCGATAAGTACGGCCGCCGCACCCAGCAGCTGTGGACCACCATCGCGATGGCAGTCTTCGGTCTGTGCTTCGGCCTGTTCATCTCCCCCTCCGTTGTCGGCACCGGCCAGAATGCGAACGTCGCAGTGGTCACCTTCTTCATCTTCATCGGTATGTGCCTGATGGGTCTGTCCTTTGGTTCCATGTCCGCATACCTGCCGGAGTTGTACCCCACCAACGTGCGATACACCGCCAGCGGTATCGCCTACAACGTGGCGTCCATCCTCGGTGCGGCGCTGACCCCGTTCGTGGCAGTGTGGCTGAACACCTCCTACGGTGTGGCTGCCGTAGGCGGTTACCTGGCGTTCGCTTCGATCCTGAGCGTTGTCTTCATCCTGCTCACTCACGAAACCCGTGATGTGGACATGAACGCTGTCAGCACCACGAAGTAAAACTTCGCGGAGCTAACGCGTCTCTACAGCAAAGCGGTGGGGGCCGCCTCCTGAATCTTAGAACTTCAGGAGGCGGCCCCCACCGCTTTTATACGCGCAGAGATACTGGACCTTCAGAGATGCTAAGTCCGGCTCAGTGCCTCATCTGCACAGATTACAGACCGCGAGTGTGCAGCTTGCGTGCCGCCTCAGCAATAGAGCCGGAGAGCGAGGGGTAGACTGTGAAGGTATCCGCCAAATCATCCACCGCGAGTTTCTTCTCCACAGCCAAGGCAATGGGGTAAATCAGCTCGGAGGCGCGCTGACCAACCACCACGCCACCGATGACGGTGCCGGAGTGGCGGCGAGCAAAAATTTTCACGAATCCATCGCGCATCGCCATCATCTTCGCACGCGGGTTGGTGCTCAGCTGCAGGGTCACTGCATCGCCACGGTACGCCCCCTCGGCAAGGTCCTTCTCGCCCACACCTACGGTCGCAATCTCCGGAGAGGTGAAGATGTTTGCGGCAACCTTATCAGTGCGCAGCGGGCGCACCGCGTCACCGAGGATGTGTGCCATAGCGATACGTCCCTGCATTGCAGCCACGGAAGCCAGCGGGTACACGCCCGTGCAGTCGCCAGCGGCGTAAATGCTGTTCACGCTCGTGCGGGACACGCCGTCCACCTTAATATGGCCACTCGGAGTCTGTTCAACACCGGCAGCTTCCAGGCCCAAATCTTCAGTGTTCGGAATCGAACCAATAGCCACCAGGCAGTGAGTGCCAGAGACCTTACGGCCATCGGACAAGGTCACGATGACACCGGAGCCGTCCTCAGTACGCTCAACAGCAGACGCGCGAGAACGCGGCATCACTTGCACGCCGCGACGTTCAAAGACGTCCTCCAGCACGCGGGCTGCGTCCTCGTCCTCACCGGGAAGCACGCGGTCACGCGAAGACACCAGGGTCACCTTAGAACCCAGACCGTTATATGCAGAGGCGAACTCCGCACCGGTCACACCCGAACCAATCACGATGAGCTCCTCAGGAACCTCGCACAAGTTGTACAGCTGAGTCCAGGTCAGGATGCGCTCTCCATCAGGCATACCGGTCGCCATTTCACGCGGATGCGTACCCACCGACAGCAACACAAAGTCCGCCTGCAGGGGGTAGACCAGACCCGCCTCATCGGTCACCTGAACGGTGTGGCGGTCCAGGAGCTTACCGGTACCGTGAATAATCTTCACGCCCGCAGAAGCCAGAGCACGTTTGATATCGGCAGACTGCTGCTGAGCCAGGTCGCGGACTCGGCGGTTCACACGGTCCATATCAACACGAAGCTGCGGAGCCTTACCCTTGGTATTTTCAATGCCCAAGCTACCCGCCTCGGAGAAGCGGGTCATCATATCCGCCGTAGCAATCAGGGTTTTAGAGGGTACAACGTCAGTCAGAACGGCGGAGCCACCAATGGCATTACGCTCGATGAGAGTCACGTCCGCATTGGATGCGGCAGCCACCATCGCTGCCTCGTAGCCACCGGGGCCACCACCAATAATTACAATTCGCTGAGATGCATAGTTCACCGTTGAAGTCATACCTTAATTGTGAGCTATGCCGCCCCTACGGGGCAAACGCACTCGCCGTGCAGATATGCCATATTATGGCAACCTGCACGGCGAGCATTTACTTGGGGCATGCCGGTTAGACGGGGCGCTCCCCTGTTCTTCTAACCTCTACCCTATTCTTCCAGCTTCTACTCCTCGAGAGCCTGCGGCTTCTCCGAATAAATCGAGTTGATGAACTTCTCAGCCCACTGCAGCATCGCACCGTCCACCAGGTCCTTACCGCCAACCGGCATGGTCTTCGGGCGCGGCACCAGAGTCAGCCAGGTGTCCATGCCCTTCGGCTGGGCATGGGTAGAGCCCGGGTACACGCGCTTCAGACGCATCTGGCGTGACTCCGGCAGCGGCGTAGCGGTCACCACGCGCACCTTCGGGCCCAAAACCACCAACTCGTGAATACCTGCGGCACGGGCATGCATACGCACCGTCGCGACGGCCAGCAGGTTTTCTACCGCCTCCGGCAGCTCACCGTAACGATCGGTGAGCTCTTCACGAGCCTCAGCAATTTTTTCTTCAGTGTCCGCGGCTGCAATCTGACGGTACGCCTGCAAGCGCAGACGCTCAGAATCAATGTAGTTGTGAGGAATATGCGCGTTGACGGGCAGGTCAATCTTCGTTTCGATCTCTCGCTCTTCCTTCTCGCCGCGATAGTTCGCCACCGCCTCGCCGACCAGACGCAGGTACAGGTCAAAACCGACACCGGCAATATGGCCGGACTGTTCGCCGCCGAGCAGATTGCCGGCACCGCGAATCTCCAGGTCTTTCATGGCGAGCTGCAGACCTGCACCCAGCTCGTTATGGGTCGCCACAGCCTTCAGACGCTCATGCGCAATCTCACCGAGGGTCTTATCCACCGGGTACAGGAAGTACGCGTAGGCGCGCTCGCGGCCACGGCCCACGCGTCCACGCAGCTGGTGTAGCTGGCTCAGACCGTAGTTCTGGGCATGATCGACAATGAGAGTGTTTGCGTTCGAAATATCCAGGCCCGTCTCAACGATGGTGGTGCAGACCAGCACGTCAAAGCGGCGTTCCCAGAAGTCCACAATAATCTGCTCCAGGCGCGACTCACTCATACGACCGTGGGCGGTGGCGATGCGCGCCTCCGGCACGAGCTTGCCGATTTCCGCGGCGACATCATCGATGTCAGCCACACGGTTGTGCACGAAGAACACCTGTCCTTCACGCATGAGCTCGCGACGGATTGCGGCGGTAATCTGGCTGTCGGTTCGCGGACCGACGAATGTCAATACGGGGTGGCGTTCATCCGGCGCGGTGGCAAGGGTAGAGGTCTCTCGAATACCGGTTAGCGACATTTCCAGGGTACGCGGAATCGGGGTAGCACTCATGGCGAGCACGTCCACATTCGTGCGCATCTGCTTGAGCTTTTCCTTGTGCTCCACACCGAAGCGCTGTTCCTCGTCAATAATGACCAGGCCCAGGTCCTTGAACACCACACTGTCCGAGAGAATCCGGTGGGTGCCAATCACCACGTCCACCGCGCCGGATGCAATTTCTTCGGTAATCTGGCGAGTTTCTTTCGCCTTCTGGAAGCGGGAGAGCACGCGAATCTTCACGGGGAAGCCAGAGAAGCGTTCGCTAAACGTCTCGTAGTGTTGCTGTGCGAGCAGGGTCGTGGGTACGAGCACGGCAACCTGTTTGCCGTCCTGTACCGCCTTGAATGTGGCACGTACGGCGACCTCGGTTTTGCCGAATCCCACGTCACCGGAGATGAGGCGATCCATGGGGATTTCTCTCTCCATGTCTTCCTTCACCTCGTGGATGGCGGTGAGCTGGTCGGGAGTCTCGTTGTAGGGGAAGGATTCTTCCAGCTCTCGCTGCCAGGGAGTGTCTGCTGCAAAGGCGTGACCGCGCGATGCCTGGCGAGCCGAATAGAGTTTCACCAGGTCTGCGGCGATTTCCTTGACAGCCTTGCGAGCGCGGGACTTGGTCTTAGCCCAGTCACTACCGCCCATCTTCGACAGGCTCGGGTTCTCGCCACCCACGTAGTTAGAAATGAGGTCCAGCTGGTCGGAAGGAACAAAGAGGCGGTCAGGTGCGCCGCCGCGCTTGGCGGGGGCGTACTCGATGACCAGGTATTCCTTCATGGGTTGTACGCCATTGACCGGGGATACGCCAGCCACCGGGCGGGAGGTCATCTCGACGAACCTGCCGATACCGTGGCGTTCGTGCACCACGTAGTCGCCGGGGTTCAGAGCGAGCGGGTCGACAGCGTTGCGGCGGCGGCGTGTCTTGAATTTTTGTCCGGCAGCGCCTCGGGGCGAGTAGGTGCCGCGGCGGCCGAGCAGTTCAGCTTCGGTGAAGACGGCTAGCTTCACCTCCTCGATGAGGAAGCCTGCGGAGGCGGGCGCCTCGCACACCTCGACAATGCCGTGGTCGAGCTTGCCAGCGGGGTCAGTTTCTAGACTGGTTCGGCGGGCTGCGGGTACGGCAGGTGCCCCTTGGCCGGAGTGGAAGAGGTCGATGAGGCGGTCGGTGGATCCACGGCCATTGGTGAGGGCGAGGACGGTCCACTGTTGGCGGATGAGGTCGCCAACCTGGCTGAGCATGCGTTCGACGGAACCGTTGAAGGCGGTTGCGGGGGTGGCGTTGACGGAGTAGGTGTCGATTCCGTCTTCGATGGCGTCGGCAATACTCTGGTGCTGGAGTGCCCCGGCGGCGTCTTCGAGTAGGTCTGCGTCAGTGACGAGTTCGGTGATTTCCCACCAACTGAGCTTGGCTTCGAGCGCCTGTGCGGCGGTTTGGTCGATGGTGCGGAATCCGCTGTCGCTCATGCGTAGCTGGCCGAGGTCGATGGGTGCTACTGCGTCGGCTTCTGCGGAGGTATCCCATGCGGCGGCGAGGAATTCTTCGTTGGTGGCGACGAGGTCTTCGGCGCGGGCACGCACGCGCTCGGGTTCGACGTTAATGATCATGGACCCTGCCGGCAGCAGCTCGGTGAGGGTATTCATGGATTCGATGAGCAGCGGGATGAGCGACTCCATGCCTTCGACGTAGATTCCACCGGCAATCTTTTCGAGCATGGCTGCAGCTGCCGGATAGTCGGCTTTCAGGCGGGCGGCGCGGCTCATAACCTCGGGGGTGATGAGCAATTCACGGCAGGGCAGCAGGGTGAGTTCAGCGAGCTCTTCTCCCTCGCTGAGGGTGCGCTGGTCAGCAGCGGAGAAGTGGCGTATTTCATCGAGTTCGTCACCGAAGAATTCGAGGCGGACGGGGGTGGTTGCTGTGGGCGGGAAGACGTCGATAATGCCGCCTCGTACGGCGTATTCGCCGCGCTTGGCGACAAGGTCTACGCGGGAGTATGCGGCGTCGTTGAGGCCTCGTACTACGTCTTTGAAGGGGTATTCTTCGCCGCGAACCAGGTGTACAGGTTCAAGTTTTTCGATGCCGGTGACGATGGGCTGGATGACGGCGCGTACGGGTGCAATAACGATTTGGGGGCGTTTGGCTGCTTCCCCGGTCATGGCGCGCAGTACCTGTAGCCGGCGGCCTACGGTGTCGGAACTCGGTGAGAGACGTTCGTGGGGCAGGGTTTCCCAGGCGGGGAAGAGCGCAATGTCGGCGGCGGGCAGGTAGGAGCGCAGGGCTGCAGCGAGGTCTTCTGCTTGGCGGTCGGTGGGGGTGATAATGAGGCTGAGAGCTTCGGGGGTGGTTGCGCGTACGGCGGCGGAGATCTGGGCAATGAGTGCGGCGTGTGTTCCTCCGACGGCGCCGATGAGGGTGTGTGCGCTACGTTCTGTGGGGTGCACGGAGGCGGCGGTGCGGATTGCGGCCCAGCTGCTGAGTTGGTTGAGGGTTTTCAGGAGGGGGTGCAGGGGCGCTTCGAGGGGCTGTGCGGTAGCTTTTCGGGTGGTGCTCACGGGTTCTCCTGAATCTGCTGTCCTCGGTTCCGGCGGTTTGGCTGGTGGAGGGTGTCGATGGGTGGCTGGTGTGAGGTGGTGTCGGGTGGGGTGCCCGAGTGTTTTATTTTGAGGAATTTTATGTGCACTTTTGGTGATGTGTGCGGCTTTTCTATTGTAGGTCTACTCTGCTTTTTATGGCATTTTTCTTTCGTGGGCTTCTTTGGCTGTAGATATAGCTTTTTGTACCCGATTGTCACTTTCAATGGCGATATATGAGTATGGTTTTCTTCTGCGTCATTTCTTGCACGACAACACCGATTTTATAGGATACAAATCACACCCCCATCCATATCTTTGCACTTTGTGCACTATTATTTTCATAGCTTAATCCTGTAACCCAATCAATAACACTTATAGAAAAACCGCACCGCGTCTTCCTCCCGGAACGTCGCATCAGAAAGACGCATATGACAACCATATACACGAACAATCCCGCTGAAAAGCCCCATAACCCCTTTCATGGTCCGCTAAGAAGTAGGCCGCTTTCGCACTCGCTTTTGTTACCGCTCTCAGCGCGGCACCTCTTACTCCTACTACCCCCGCTTCGGCTGCTCTACCGGCACCCATGATGGTTCCAGCAGCGATCAGGCGGCTGCCTCCTGCTACAAGGTCAAGTAAGTCAACCCTTCAGCCCCCTCTGGCACTTATTGGCTGTACACCCCGCAGATGAGCGACCCGGCGCGGTTCTACTGCAATCAGGAACCTGATGGCGGCGGCTGGGTCATGATTGGCGGCGGTCATGAGGATTAGATCCAGTCCTACAATGGCCCCGGCGACCCGAATCAGCTGCACCAGAACCTCACCGGCCCTTCCGCTTTTATACTCCGATCCAGCTTCCGGCAAACACTGTCTATGTGCTGCTGAACGGCATTAAGCCTCAGATCCTTTCCGACGGCATGCGTCTGCACCGTACTCACAATGCGAGGGGCCCCAGTGTCAGAATGTTTATGTTCAGCGTCCTCAAATTGAGCAGTGGACCTGGGCGTTGAGCTACGGTCAGCGTTGGGGCAATGTGAAGTTCACCGATGCCGACATTAACCGCACCCCCATATGGTCGGTTCCACCTCGGAGATGGCTCCCGGTATTACCACCAACTCAGTGCGTTTATTCACTCACCCAAACCAGGGCTACCAGATCGTTTTACATACAGTTCGCTGGTGAACTTCGGTAATGATCGTGCCGATCCTTACATTTAACGAAGCGCGGTTCTGCCGGTTATTTTATTCCGTTCGCTCAGGTGTTCCTGCGTCCGAAGCTAACTCAACGTGACTTGAATTTCTCGCAGATTGGTTCTGACTCTGCCGCTAGCAACCGTTGCGATCTGCCCAATAGCTATACAATACCCGTTCGTTCGCGTACCAGTTAGCAGACTGGCACCGAGCAAAAGAACGAGATGAACACCTACGGTCAGGCTATTACTCAGGTGGGCGATATTGTCTTCGCCGGTGGCGACTTCAAGTATATGGAGTCCGCTGGCGGCGAGCGCCTTGATCAGTCATACCTGGCTGACTACAACGTGGATTCGGGTGAGCCGGCTCGTTCCTTTTCGGCATCCGGGAGTCCTTCGTGGATTCTCGTAGCAACCTGTGGGTTGGTGGCGACAACAACCGTTCGCTGGACTCTCACGGTAAGCAACATACGGTTGGTTTCACTCCCTTTGCTCCTCGCACTGTGACTGCCCCGTCGGCTCCGCCTAAGCTGTCGGTTCAGCGTTATGGTTCGACCGATAAGCTATCCTGGCCTGGCGTTCGCGAGAGCAGCGCTCGCTACCAGGTTCTGCGTGATGATCGTCCTATTGCGACGGTTAAGGGTACGAGCTATTCGGTGGATCACCGCGATGGCGCCCACTATTATGTACGTGCGGTAGGTACTACGGACAACTATTCAGCAAGTACCGAGGCTGTTCAGGCGGTATAACCCCTCATAAGGGCGATATCCACTTTTATAACAAAGATTTTTAGTGATATTCACCCTATTATCCCGGGCTGGTTTTATAATCGCCAGGGATATTTTTGCACAAAGTGAATCTATTTTATTCATTTCCTTGAAATTTCTTTCATTCGGCGATATACATTTACCTTCAAGTTAGGTACTAATAGGCATTTTTTTAGGTTCTATTCTCATAAGTTATAAAAACATTATTTTTTACGAGTCTAAGTATTCTCCCAGCTTTACGTGTTAGCCTTAGGCATTTTGTCACCGCGGGGTAATATTTTCCTGAATATAGTCATTCTCAGTCCAACCACTAAAGAGGCTTCCTATGTCAGCATTTTTCAAGCAGTCTTCCCACTCCCTCCTTTTGGGTACCCTGGGCACCGTTGGTGTATCTGCTCTAATTCTGAGCGGTTGCGCCACCGAGAACCCGAAATCCGATAGCTCTTCTTCTGCTTCTGCATCTGCGAGCGCTTCTGCTCACGCTTCTTCTGCGCAGTCTTCTAGCTCTTCTCCCCGTGTTTCCGATCAGGGCACTGCTAAGACTTCCTCCAACGCCTCCACCGAGGCTTCAGCTGAAGCAAAGAATGAGGCGACTTCCTCTGATGCTCAGAAGCTTGAAGAGGTTTACATCGGTTCTGAAGAGATGAAGAATGCTTCTTCTGCGGCCGTTGACAGCGAAGAGGTTAAGAAGATTACCGAGCTGGTCAACTCCTATGAAAATATTCTGAATAAGGTCAAGGCAGCTCCTTCTGCTGTTCCTTCCCCTGAGAACGCTGCTGAACCGACCAGCAATGAGGAAGTTGAGCGACAGAACGTTAAGCAGGCTCGTGCTGTTCTCGACGATGAGACGATTCGTTCTATCGAGGCAGTAGCCGTAGATTCCGCTGCGGCTGAGTTTGCCGTGCAGGCTTCCGAGTACGCTCTGGCTGGCTGGCATTATGATGGTTCTTCCACTGTGGTGGGTACTCCCCGTATGGCTGAAACCCAGTACAAGGGTCAGCCCGCACACATGCTGGAAGTATGCATGGACTCTTCTTCGGTGAAGATCTATGACGAGAATAATCAGCCTGTTAAGGATGACAATTCTCCGAAGCGTTCGCTCAATATTTATACCCTTGTTCAGGTTGACGGTCAGTGGAAGATTGCAACCCATGATTTCCCGAACAACGCCGACTGCTAGGGTTTAATAAAAATGCCGGTTTCCAGCTATGATTCGCTGGGAACCGTGCATTATCCTCCATAGCGCATTAATGTTGATGCGCACTCGATAACATTTCTTGGCATTCATTTGGAGATATTATGAAAGCCCACCTTGGCATGACGGGCTCCGGCTTTTCACGTTCTGCTATAACTCGCTCAGCTCTTTGCTTGAGCATTGCTACGGCTTTGGCTTTGCCTGTAGCTATCCCCACTATTACGCCGAGTACCGCTGTCGAACAGACTGCGGAAAAAAGGAACTCTGCTTTCTACAATGGCACGACCTCTGAGCGTGCTGCCGCCAGCTGCTGGGAAGCCAAGCAGGCTGACCCCGAGGCAAAGAGCGGCGCCTATTGGCTATACACTCCTTCGATGAGCCAGCCGACTCAGTTCTACTGCGATCAGGAAACCGATGGTGGCGGTTGGGTCAAGATTGGTGAGGGCCGCGACGGCTGGACCGAAAACTACGAAGGTCAGGGTGACACTTCGCAGCTCTACAGCGATGCCGCGCCCGCATCTTCGGGTATGACTCTTGAACAGGGCAAGGCGCTGAGCTCCTTGCCCGCTGCGAAGACCCCGATTCAGCTTTCGGGCACCACTATTTCTCAGCTGCTCAACGGCACTCGCCCCGATCAGCTGCCCGACGGTTACCGTTTCCGCCGCGCCCTGAACACTTCGGGCACCAAGTGGCAGGAAACTACGGTTGACCGCCGTCAGACCTCCGAGTGGACCTGGGCTCTGCGTGCGAGCGCTGTCTGGTCGAATGCGACCATCACCAACCCTGACGAGTTCTCTTCCTATAACGAAGAGGGCCGCAAGTACTGGGCTGACGGCACGTGGCAGGACCACATTCTGCGTGGCCAGAACAACGGCTTCAAGGCCTTGATTTTTGATGAGTTAGCTTCACAGGATTACCGCATGGGTTTCCGCTACGGTGCAAACTCCCCCATTTCGCAGGATGGTTCTGAGCCGGCGTTGACCGACGCGCGGAACTCCTATATTTACGGCAAGGAAGGCAACGGTGAAACCTCTTTCGGTTACACCCAGATGTTCCTGCGCCCCAAGCTGACTCAGAATAATTTGAACCTGGATACTATCCCGGATTCCGGTACTCCGGCGAGCGCTCGTCGTGCCCTGCCCAGTAGCCGTTCGGCTACTTGGCGTTGGCGTACCAGCAATAGCACGGCCTCAGGTAAAACCACCGAAATGAACACCTTCGTTGAGGCTATTACCGAGGTTGATCACGGTAACGGCACCTCCAGCGTGTTCCTTGCCGGCGACTTCAAGCATGTTGAGTCCTCCTCCGGAGAGGTGGTTAAGCAGGCTAATATTGCTGCCTTTGACCCTGAAACTGGCGAATTGCGCCGCGGTTTCAAGCTGACTGTTAACGGTCAGGTGAAGGCTGTTGAAGCTCTGCCAAATAACCGCCTGGCTGTTGGTGGCTTCTTTACCATGGTGAACGGTGAGAAGCATGAGAGCTTCGTTGTCGTTGACGCTACGACCGGTAAAATTGCCCCCGAATGGGCCCAGGTTAGAATCGAAGATCGTATTTCTACTGAGGTCATGAAGGTGAAGACCATCCACCGTCAGGGTGACTATGTGTATATTGGTGGCACCTTTACCCACATTTACGAAAGTAAAAAAGCGGGTGTTGCGTATTCACGCAACATTGCCCGTTTTAAGTTGGGTGAGCCTTCTAACAGCGTACCCGGTACTGTGAGCGTGGACCGTAATTGGCGCCAGGTGTTCAACGGTACCGTCAACGGTATTAGTGCCTCCGCTGATAACTCTCACGTTTACGTCGCCGGTTACTTCACCTGGCTCAACGGCGGTCTTGCCTACCGCGTGGCCGATATTACTCAGCATATGCAGAAGGGTAGCCCGTGGGTGTACCAGCAGTCTGAGATTCCTGCCCGTGCTCATGTCTCTGACCTGCGTAATGAAACTAAGATTTGGGGTTTCCAGTTCGACGTCCAGGATGCCGGTACCGGCATATGGGTGGGCGGTACTGAACACCTCATTTCTCGTTACGACAAGGCGTCTTTGACCCCCACCTACACCGCGATTACTCGCGAAGGTGGCGACTTCCAGGATCTGCACCTGAATGGTAACAATATTTACGGTGCCTGCCACTGTGGTGACTTCCTCTACCAGGGTTCTCGTAATAAACAGCGCCCTGTGGGCGGTTCGAGTGTGGTCCACTCGGTCAAGCTTGTTGCTGCATTCGATAAGGACAGCGGTAAGATGCTGCCGGAGTTCTCCCCTTCTATTAAGGGTAATAACGGCTTCGGTATCTGGGAGTCCTTCGTGGATTCGAAGGGTACCCTGTGGGTTGGCGGCGATATCCACCGTTCGCTGGGTGTTCACGGCACTCAGGAGACCATTGGTTTTGCACGCTTTGAGGCTCGTGATGTGACTCCTCCGCCTACCCCGCAGAACCTGCAGGTAGAGTTGAAGGACGATAAGGACGTTCTGACCTGGGACGCTGTGCAGGATACCGGTAGTGTTCGTTACCAGATTCTGCGTGATGACCGAGTCATCGCTAGCACTTCGGGTACGAAGTTCGAGATTGATCACACCGATAACACACATTACTTTGTGCGTGCTGTGGACAGCTCGGATAACTACTCTGCCTCTACTCCGGTTCAGGTAGCACCGGTTCACCCGACTCCTACGGATACAACAACCGAAACGCCTATAGCAGACCCAACTGCAACTGCAGACCTGACCGCAAGCATTACCCCGAGTGCAGAAGCAACTACTGAGGCGCCGAAGGAAGAAACTCCTAAGGACGAGCAGAAGGACGAGGCCACTAAGGACCAGATTGTTCTACCCTATGCATCCGAGTGGAAGTACATGGTTGCTTCCAATGCTCCCAACCGTAAGTACGGCTGGAAGTACGGCTTCCACTTCTCCCTGGAGGATATCGCCCAGGAGGCATGGAAGACCGGCAAGACTCCGATTGGCTTGGGCAGCAACAAACTCAACACCATTGCTGAGACCCCGCCGATGCAGACCCGCAATAACATCTACGCCTACGCCACCGTCCATCTCACCCGTGAGCAGGCCAGCCGTGATCTCGTGCTAACTACTTACGCAGACGATGCTATTGCGGTCGGTGTCAACGGTGAAGAAGTTGGTCGTACCAACTTCGACACCCATGGAAAGCTGTGGGCTAGCTCGCTGGCATCAAGCTCGATTGATACTGCTGATGCTCAGAAGACTCCGGTGACCTTCACCGTTCCTTCTTCCAAGCTGAAGGTTGGCGAGAACCTCATCGCGATTGAGGTTCATGCGGGCATTACTCGACGTAACGTTCGCCCGAATATAAGCTTCGACATGCAGGCAACTGCTAAGGCACCGGTTGCTGAGCAGCCCGCCAAGACAAGGGAGCGAAGGCACCCGTAGCCAACGAGGCTGAGCAGCCGTGGTTGAGAAGGCGAATAACGCTACCGCTGAGCAGGGTGAGCAACGCGCTCTCAACAACGGAATTGGAACTCGTGTTCCGATTCAGTCCCGAAGGAACTAATACCTTCTAGACAATCTCGATAAATGGGGTTTGATTTTCTGATATTTCAGGAAATCAAACCCCATTTGCGTGTTCCACTCGCTTTTCTGTGTTTTTTGCATTATTTATTCCGGTTATTGTGTTCCTGTTATGTGCATCTCTGTACAATGTCCAGAAATGTTTTCTACAGCCGCAGTGTGCGGGAGGAAAGCACTGACATGCCGAGCGAGAAGCAGTCGCAGACCCTTCACATAGACCCGTACATTTGCACTAAAGCGCATTTTCACCAGCTTTTTACAATACAATTATTGGCCCTGACCATACGCCCCCTGTTGCACTTTATCTCGTTGTAAAATATCTATATAGTGGTGTATGTGAAAAAAGGGATTAACCGCCTCTTTTTTCGTGTGTGAGACTTCCGGACTTTCTCGCAACCATCTCGAAAGGGAGTAATTCACTCTCCTTCACTTCTCTCACCGGTTAAAAAGGAATATACATGTCCACCTCTGAGGCACCTCACACCCCAAATTCCACGCCCACATCGGGATTTTCTGCGAAGTTTTCTCACACCCTGCGCTCTCTTGAAGCAGCGCAGAAGCCTAGCATTGGCGTTCCCGCCTACACCCGCTGGGTCAACCGCCGAGTAGCACGCTACTTCGCCGCGACTGCTGTCGCGCTGGGCATCACCCCCAACCGCGTCACCGCAATTTCCGCCGCATGTTCCGCAGCAGGGCTCATCGTTCTGATTACCTACCCACCTAGCGTTGGTATGGGTGTCTGCGTTGCACTACTCTTCGCCCTCGGTTACGGCCTGGACTCCGCTGATGGCCAGGTTGCTCGCGTGACCGGCGCATCCTCCCCCGCCGGTGAGTGGCTCGACCATGTAGTCGACTCCATCCGTGTGCCCTCCGTGCACATGGCGACTTTGCTCTCCTTCCTGTTGTACCCGGCGCACTACTCCTTCACCGGATCCAGCACATTCAACAGCTGGATCATTGCGATGCCCATGATTTTCACCGCGCTGACCGCCGGTCACTTCATGAGCCAGACTCTGGCTGAGCAGTTACGCAACAACCGCAAAACCGCTGCTCCCCCGAGCGGTGGTCCCCTGCGCTCCTTCATCAACCTGCACATGGACGCCGGCACCCTCTGCTGGATTTACATTTTTGTTGGCTTCGGCCCCGTATTCGTCATCATCTACGCACTGCTTCTACTGGCTAATGCAGCAACCGTCCTTCTGTCCATGCGTCGCAAGTACGTTAGCCTCGCGACCCCCGCTGGGTCAGGAGAACCCCAATGATGCGCTTCACCTCTCGCAACCCTGCTGTTTCCGCTGTTATCACAACCAACGGCAAGCGTCCCGAACTGCTACGCGTGGCTGTACGTTCCATCCTTGAGCAGAGCTACCGCGGTTTCGTTGAAGTTGTTGTCGTCTTTGACCGAGTCGACCCCGACCGCCTTGAGGACATTGAGGTCGGTGAAAACCGTGCCCTGAAGATTGTCTCCAACACCCGCTCCGGTGGTCTGGCTGGCGGCCGCAACAGCGGCATCATCGCCTCCATCGGTGAGATGATTGGCTTCTGCGATGATGACGACTACTGGATGCCTTCCAAGCTCACCCAGCAGGTCGCTCTCTGGCGCGAAAACCCCGAAGCAGCCGCTATCTCTTCGGGTATTACCGTCCGTTCCGGCGGTCAGGACATCGTGCGCCGGGCACCCGAGCACGCAACCTTCGCTGACTTCCTGCGTTCGCGCATTACCGAAATTCACCCCTCCGCCATGCTGTACTCCCGCGAGGATCTACTCGGCGTTGACGGTAAGCCCGCCCGCATCGGTCTGGTCGATGAGGAGCTGCCCGCCGCCTATGGTGAAGACTACGACCTGTTGCTACGCGCAACCCGCCACGGCGATGTACTGAGCGTACCCGAGCCGCTGATTCTGGTGCTCTGGGACCGCCCTTCCTTCTTCTCCGGCAAGTGGCAATCCATGGTTGACGGCCTCAGCTACATTCTGCGTAAGTTCCCCGAATTCGAGCAGGATCCCAAAGGCTTGGCACGTATCGCCGGTCAGATTGCATACGCTCAGGCGTCCCTGGATAACAACAAGCAGGCGCGTGCCTACGCTCGCGCTGCTCTGCGCCGCGACCCCAAGCAGCTTCGTGCTTGGGCGGCATATATTGTGTCCACCGGCATTATTAAGCCCGCTACTCTTCTTGATTTCGTCCAGAAGACCGGTCGAGGTCTCTAACCAGGTATCGCACAGATATGGTTTCTTCTTCCGTTCTTTCCCCTCCGGGTACTTCGCCTGTGACCCTCAAGGATTCCACCGGGTCGGTGGCCACACCGCCCAGCGGTATTCTGCGTGTCCGCGCGCGCAACCACCCGGTATCTACGGCGCAGAAGAAGCTCCCCGCCTGGCCTCTGTTGGGGTTGCTGTACAGCTTCCCGGCGCTGTGGGCTTTGGGTGTGCTTCAGGTTGCACCGCTGGTACTGGCAGCGATCATGCTTTTTTACCTCATTATTCGAGGTAATGTGCATGTGCCCGGTTCCCTGTGGGTGTGGGGCGTATTCTGCGTGTGGGTTATTGTTGCAGCCCTTGCACTGACCCGCTCCACCGACATTATTGGTTGGGGTCTGCGCTTTATAAATATTCTCAGTGCCGGCATTTACGCCCTGTACTACTACAACGCACGATCCTCTATTAGCATCAATAGGCTGCTGAGTGGTCTAGCGACTCTGTGGGTGACCCTGATTGTTCTGGGTTACGGTGGTGTTCTCTTCCCCGAGTTCCGTCTGCATACTCCAATGAGCTTCATCATGCCTGCTGGTTTTATGCAGAACCCGCTGGTTCGCGATTACATGCTTCCTCCCCTGGCTGAGGTTCAGCATCCTTGGGGTGCACCCAAGGCGTATATTCGACCCTCCGCACCGTTCCCTTATACAAATAGTTGGGGTCTGGCGTACACCCTGCTCACCCCGGTGATGCTGGCGTGTTTACTTCGTCTGCGTTCCATCTGGCTGCGTATTGCGTTGCTGATCGGTATGGCACTTTCTACCGTGCCAGCAATTGCGACCAGTAACCGCGGTATGTTCATTGGTCTTGGCATCAGCGCAGCATACGTACTGTTGCGTCAGTTCCTGGCGGCTCATTGGCGTGCGGTGGGTATGGGTGTTGCGGCAATCGTAGCTGTGGTTGTGACACTCTTTGCGTCGGGCACTGTGGACAATATTCTGGGTCGTCAGGACTACTCGGACTCCACCGGTGGTCGTGCGGCGCTCTACCGCGCCACCTGGAAGGCAACCTTGGAGTCCCCGATTATTGGTTACGGCGCTCCGCGTATGGAACCGAGCATTGGTGTGTCAATGGGTACCCAGGGGTACCTGTGGACTCTGATGTTCTGCTTCGGCTTCGTGGGTCTGGCGCTATTCGTGCTCTTCATGGCGTGCACTGTGGCAAGCGGCGCGCGAGTGAAGACCACCTCCGGGTACTGGCTACATAGCGTGCCGGTCACGTGCTGTGTTGTTTTCATCTTCTACAGTTTCGATATTGCTCAGCTAACCATTCTGATGCTGGCGTCGATGGTCTGCATCCGTTCCATCCGGGATGGTGAGCGGTTATGACGAAGAACCAGTCCCCCCGTGGTTTAGAGACCACCGCGGTTTCACCTTTCGATGATGCCTACTCGACGGGTGGCCATCCTAGCCGCTGTGCACACCTGCATGAGAGCGGCGAGTATGTGGAGCAGGCTGACTCGCTGGCAGAGTCTTCTGCCGATGAGTTCGCTCTGACGGTGGATGATATCCGTTCCGGTCGTTTTCCTGCGACTATGGCACTGTCAATTGTGCCTCCGGCTCGAGGCTTTGCTTCCGAAGGATCGTTGCCCGATTCTTTGGAGGCGGGTTCTTCGGAGTCAGGTACTTCAGCTGTAGGTTCCTCAGCAGCGAAAGCTACCGCTGTAGCGGGTGCTCATCTGTCCGGTTCCCGGCGGGTTGTCCCGGCTACTGCTGGGGCTGTAGAAAAGGCGCAGGAAGAAAAGACTCTGAATGAGAAGGTTAAGCCTTCCGTATCAGGTACTCAGGCCGATACCGCGTCCGTGAAGAGCGCGCCGGTTAAGAAAACTCCCGGAAGGGATAAGCAGCCCAGCCTCACAAAGAGCGGCTCTCTTGCTTCTCTATGTGTGATGTACGGTGCGGGTATCGCCTTTGTGACCACGATGGTGGTGTCGAACGGTATCGGTGCTGAGGGCTCGGGCGAGTTTTTCCGTCTGATGGCGTTATTCGCGATTTCGATTTCGCTGGTGACCTTCGGCGCGGATACTGGCTTGGTTCGTACGATGAGTGCTCAGCGTGCGCTGGGTCGTTACGGTGTGCTTCCGCAGCTGATCCGTTACGGTCTGATTCCTTCACTGGTGACTTCGGTACTTCTGGTGGCGGGTGTGTACATGTACACCAAGCTTGTGCCGATGGCTCCTGCGTATCAGGCGGCAATGCGCGTCAGCTCAGCTTTTGTGCTGCTAGCGGCGTTGATGACGGTGTTCTTCGGCGCGCTACGCGGTCTGCAGCGTGTGGTGACTTTTACGCTCCTACAGAATGTTCTGCTTCCTACTCTGCGTCTTGCGGCAGTGGGTTTGGTGGTTCTTTTCTCGGGTCAGCTCATGGATTTGGTGTACGCCTGGACTATTCCGGTTGCGATTACTGCGGTGGTTGCCCTGTGGCTTTTGGAGCGTGCGTTCCCTTCTGAGGAGCATGTGGAGGTTCTTCCTTCTGAAGATTCTCCGACCGAGACATTCCGTTCGTTCTGGGGTTTCAGCTCTGCACGGGGTGTCGCTACCGTTATGGAGACTATCTTGGAATGGATTGATGTGCTGGTGGTGACGGCATTCTCAGGTGCCGTTGCCGGTGGTGTCTATGGTGCTGTGAACCGTTGTGTTCGTGTGGGCGCCATGATTGAGCACACCGGCCGCGTGGTGACCGGCCCATCGATTAGTGCGGCGTTGGCTACTCGTCAGCTGGATCGTGCTCGAGAGATTTTCATTTCGACCACTCGCGTGTTGACTGCGTTGTCTTGGCCGTTCTACCTCTCTCTGGCGTTCTTTGGTCCGGTTCTTCTGGGCTTCTTCGGTAAGGGCTTTGAGGCTGGCGCCGGTATTCTCTGGGTGATTTGCCCGGCGGCGATGCTGTCGATAAGTGCCGGTGGGGTGCAGTCTGTTCTGCTGATGAGCGGTAAGAGTCGCTGGCAGCTGTTGAACAAGCTCTCCTCGCTGGTGGTGGCTGTGACCTTGAACTTCACCTTGGTGCCGGTCTGGGGCCTCTACGGTGCGGTGACGGCTTGGGCTTCTGCTCTGCTGGTTGACACCTTCCTGGCGAGCTACCAGGTGTTCCGCCTCGTAGGTATTCGTGCTTCGCTCCGTGAGATGGCTCCTTCACTCTTCGTGGGTGCGGCTGTCCCGACAGCGTATGCTCTGGTGTCTTTGGCCTTCTTGGGTCAGAGCGTTCAGGGCATCATCGTGTACCTGGTGCTGCTCGTTCCGGTATACGGTGCGGTGCTATACCGTTTCCGCAAGGCTCTCGGTATTGAGCGCTTCTTCTCCGCCCGCCGCGCGAAGTCTTAAGCCTTCGACTTCTTCTACATTTCTCTTCCTCTAGGATGTCCTTATGGATAACACCTCTCATACCTCCTCAGTTACCCTTGGCAGCCAGGTACGTCGCATTTTTCGACACCGTCTGCTAATTCTGCTGTCGGTCGTGGTTTTCGCTGTAGCGGGTGCCGCTTACGGCTACATGACCAATAGCAAGTACACTTCTAAGGCTTCGTTGGTTGTTTACCCGCTGGTGGTTGATCCCGCCGGTACCGGTAGTGCTAACTCTACGAAGGTGGATATTGCTACTGAGTCTCGCGTTGCTTCCTCTCGTGAGGTTGCGCAGAACGCCGCGAAGTCTCTGATTGCTAACGGCGATACCCTCTCTGAGGCTCAGCTGACCAGCCGCCTGATGAGCTCCGTCAAGGTGACCGGTACCTCCCAGACTGCCGTGCTGGATATTGAGGTAACCCGCCCCAACGGCACGGATGCTGCACATTACGCTAACGCTATGGCTAACGCGTACCTGCAGGTTCGTTCCGAGTCTCTAAAGAGCAGCGTTGATTCTGCTGTGCACCAGATTGATGAGCAGATTTCTGCTCTCGAGGGTGATAACGGCCGTGTAGGTCTGCTTTCTCAGCTACAGGAGCGTCGCGTCCAGATCCAGCTGACTTCCACCACCGGTGGCCGCGTGATGAGCGAGGCTCAGATTCCGGTTTCTTCCTCGGCTCTTGGCCCGGTAAAGATGGCTATTGTTGGTGCTGTTGCCGGTCTGCTGATTGGTGCTGTACTGGCTTACGGTCGTGACCGCACCATGCGTCACGTTGGTTACGCTGACCGTCTGGAAGATGCTGGTATCCCGGTTCACGAGCTGGGCTCCTCTTCTGAATCGAATGACCCATTCATGCTGCTGCGCACTATTGGCGCTCCTGATGGCGATCTGAAGAGTGCTGGCGCATCCGGCATTGTCATTCTACCCGGTACTGACCGCGGCGTTGAGCACCTGTACCAGATGCTGCAGCGCGTTATGCCCACCGAGTACGCCCGTTTCACCGATTACGCTTCGGTTCGTAACATTTT